>CAUVMH010000042.1:0-12722 GCA_963552835.1 uncultured Streptococcus sp.
TAACATGGTCAAATTTCCCTTCAACTTGTTCATAGATATTGGATTGGAAAATCGTCGCTTCTACTTTATTTCGTTCAGCATTTTGTCGCGCTAAGTCTAGAGCGCGATTATTAATATCGACCATGGTTGCCTGAACTCCATAAGCCTTGACCAATGACAAACCCAATGGCCCGTATCCACAGCCTACATCAAGGACCGTTTCTCCTTTGTTAACCTCCAAACACTTCAATAAAAGTTGACTCCCAAAGTCAACCATTTTCTTGCTAAAAACACCCGCATCTGTTAAAAAGGTCATATTTTCTCCCAACAACTCCACTCTCAACTCATGTATGTCGTGAGCAGCATCAGGATTTTCTGCATAATACATTTTACTCATAAAACTATTTTACCATAATTGGGCTTGAATTGTAAATCGTTTACAAAGTGATGATCAAATGAAAAAGACTGAAGAATCCTAGTCAAAAAACCTTTTCTTCAATCTCTTTCAATTATTAGAAATACATTACAATCTATCGGGAACTACAAATTATCATAGTCAGGAAAAAACAGTTCGTCTGTAATCAGGCGCATTTTTATTACCATTTCTTAACCTTAAAATACTTTATTATCAACAGGATTCCCAATATGATGTTTAGATAAAAGCCCAACTGATAAGTTTGTGTCAAGATTTCCAAACTTGTCCAAAGTCGTATCAAATCTTCTAGCGACATACGGAATAGATATCCTTCTGTAGCAATCCACAAAATCAAAAATAGATAACTACCAGCAGCAATCCATTTCGTCCACTGCTTTTTTACTAGCCAGGCAATCAAGAGCGAACAGATAAAGACAGCTGTTACAAGGAGATGATCCATTAAGAAGGTAAAACCGTAATAAGTTTCTACAAAGCGTCTACCATTATCCGCATTCGCTCCCCTTATAAAAGGTAGTGTAAAACTTAAAATAAAACAGAGTTCCAATATGTAACATCTCAAGATTTTCATTGTATACCTCCTATAAGTTGCGAACTAAAAAAACCACTTTTAATAACTGATAACTCTTCAGAAACAATTCCCTATCTCATCATTAAACTATTCAACCTCCATCTCTATTATACGATATTGACTTACTACCATCAAGAAACCGCTTTATTTTTTTAGCTTTTTATGGTATGATAGACAAAATATCTAGGGGAAAACAATGACCAACGAATTTTTACATTTTGAAAAAATCAGTCGCCAGACTTGGCAATCATTGCATCGCAAAACAACTCCTCCCTTGACAGAGGAAGAGTTAGAATCCATCAAGAGTTTCAATGACCAGATTAGTCTGCAAGATGTGACAGATATTTATTTACCTTTAGCTCATCTCATCCAAATTTACAAACGCACCAAAGAGGATTTAGCCTTTTCTAAGGGGATTTTTCTCCAAAGAGAGAGTAAATCTCAACCCTTCATTATTGGAGTTTCAGGAAGTGTAGCTGTAGGAAAATCAACAACTAGCCGACTTCTGCAACTCCTTCTCTCTCGTACAGTTACTGATGCTACTGTAGAATTGGTGACAACTGACGGCTTTCTCTATCCCAATCAAACCTTGATGGACCAAGATATATTAAATCGCAAGGGTTTTCCTGAAAGTTATGATATGGAAACCTTGCTGAATTTTCTTGATCGCCTAAAGAATGGACAAGATGTCGATATTCCTGTCTATTCTCATGAAGTGTATGACATCGTTCCTGGAGAGAAACAACGTGTCAAAGCTGCTGACTTTGTTATTGTCGAAGGCATCAATGTCTTTCAAAACCCTCAAAATGAGCGCCTTTACATCACTGATTTCTTTGATTTCTCCATCTATGTAGATGCTGCTGTCGAGGACATTGAAAGTTGGTATCTGGATCGTTTCTTAAAACTCCTCAGCTTTGCCCAAAATGATCCCAACAGCTACTACCACCGTTTTACGCAAATGCCAATTGGAGAAGTTGAAGCCTTTGCTCATCAGGTTTGGACCAGCATTAATCTCACAAATTTACAAAACTATATCGAACCGACAAGGAATCGCGCCGAGGTCATTCTCCACAAGACTAAAAACCATGAAATCGATGAAATTTACCTAAAAAAATAATTTCCCCTTGTCAAAACCTAAGTTTTCATATATAATGGTATAGTTAGTAAATATGGAGGTAAGAACATTGGCAAACATTAAATCAGCTATCAAACGCGCTGAATTGAACGTTAAACAAAACGAAAAAAACTCAGCTCAAAAATCAGCTATGCGTACTGCTATCAAAGCTTTCGAAGCAAACCCTTCTGAAGAACTTTTCCGTGCTGCTAGCTCAGCTATCGACAAAGCAGAAACTAAAGGTTTGATTCATAAAAACAAAGCAAGCCGCGATAAAGCTCGTCTTTCAGCTAAACTTGCTAAATAAGAAACAGTCCATAGAGGCTGTTTTTTTGTCCTCTAATCAGAAAAGGTAGAAAATGAAAATCGCAATCATAGGATATTCTGGAGCTGGCAAGTCAACTCTAGCTGAAAAGTTGTCAAACTACTACTCCATCCCCAAACTGCATATGGATACACTTCAATTTCAACCTGGTTGGCAAGACAGTGACCGCGAATGGATGTTGACCGAGATGAAAAACTTTCTCACAAAGCACGAAGCTTGGGTCATCGACGGCAACTACTCTTGGTGTTGCTATGAAGAAAGAATGCTGGAAGCTGACCAAATCATCTTTCTCAACTTTTCCCCATGGACTTGTCTCTTTCGAGCCTTTAAACGGTATCTCACATACCGAGGCAAGGTCCGAGAAAGCATGGCTGCAGGTTGCCCTGAACGCTTTGACTGGGATTTTATCCGATGGATTCTCTGGGATGGGCGAACAAAGAATGCTAAAGAACGTTATCAACGGGTTCAAGAAACCTATCCAGAGAACGTAATTATCCTCCGGTCTCAAAAGGAGATGGACCACTTCTTAGAAAATCTTGCACATAACAAGAAAAACCAACGTGTCTAACGTTGGTTTTTTGCTATTAGCCAATCACACTTCCGTTTGGTACAGCTGGATCAACTGTGAGAAGGGTTAATTGTCCATCATGTTCAGCTGAGAGGATCATTCCTTGGCTGACATATTTTTTCATCATCTTGCGTGGTTTGAGGTTGGCAACGATTTGAACTTTCTTGCCGACCAATTCTTGCTCGTTTGGATAGTATTTAGCTATTCCTGAGAGGATTTGACGATCTTCACCATCACCAGCATCTAGGCGGAATTGGAGCAACTTATCAGAACCATCCACTTTAGACACTTCTTTGACTTCTGCGACACGGATTTCGACCTTATCAAAGTCTTCGAACTTGATTTCATCCTTGTTGAGTTTGAGTTCAACTTCATCTGGATTCCATTCTTTTTCGACGGCTGGTTTGTTGCCTTCCATTTGTTCCTTGATATAGGCAACCTCTTCTTCCATGTCCAGACGTGGGAAGATTGGTGTCCCTTTGGCAACAACAGTCACACCAGCAGGGAAATCTGCCAAGCTCAAGTTTTCAAGGCTCGCCACTTCTTCCAAGCCAAGTTGAGTCATGACCGCACGACTAGTTTCCATCATAAATGGTTCAATCAAGTGAGCTACAACACGAAGGCTGGCTGCCAAATGGCTCATAACACTTGCCAATTGGTCACGGTGCTCTTCATCCTTAGCCAAGACCCATGGGGCTGTCTCATCGATGTATTTGTTGGTACGTGAGATAAGAGTCCAGACTGCTTCTAAAGCACGTGGGTAGTCAACTTCTTCCATGTGTGTATGGTAGTCAGAGATAGATTGCTCTGCTACTTGAGCAAGAGCATTGTCAAATTCAGTCACACCTTCTACATAGGCTGGAACTTTTCCATCAAAATACTTATTAATCATGGAAACCGTACGGTTGAGGAGGTTTCCTAGGTCATTTGCCAATTCATAGTTGATACGGCCTACATAGTCCTCAGGAGTAAAGGTTCCGTCTGAACCGACTGGGAGGCTACGCATGAGGTAGTAACGAAGTGGATCCAGTCCATAACGTTCTACTAGCATTTCAGGGTAAACGACATTCCCTTTAGACTTAGACATCTTGCCGTCTTTCATGACAAACCAACCGTGGGCAATCAAACGTTCTGGCAACTTGATATCGAGCATCATGAGCAAGATTGGCCAGTAGATTGAGTGGAAACGGAGAATATCTTTTCCGACCATGTGGAAGACTGTTCCGTTCCAGAACTTGTCAAAGTTAGTATGATCGTCTTGACCATAACCAAGAGCAGTCGCATAGTTGAGAAGGGCATCGATCCAAACATAGACAACGTGTTTTGGATTAGATGGTACTGGCACTCCCCAGGTAAAGGTTGTACGAGAAACCGCTAAGTCTTCCAGACCTGGCTCAATAAAGTTACGCAACATTTCATTAAGACGACCATCTGGAGTGATGAAATCAGGGTGCGATTGGAAAAATTCAACCAAACGGTCTTGGTATTTGCTGAGGCGAAGGAAGTAAGACTCTTCTGAAACCCACTCCACTTCATGTCCTGATGGAGCGATACCGCCCGTCACATTTCCAGCTTCATCACGGAATACTTCTGCCAGCTGGCTCTCTGTAAAGAATTCCTCATCTGAGACTGAATACCAGCCAGAGTATTCACCCAAGTAAATATCATCTTGAGCAAGCAAGCGTTCAAAGACCTGAGCCACTACTTTTTCATGGTAGCCATCAGTTGTACGGATAAATTTATCGTATGAGATATCTAGTAATTTCCAGAGTTCTCTGACTCCAACCGCCATCCCATCAACATAAGCTTGAGGTGTAATGCCAGCCTCTTCCGCTTTTTGCTGGATTTTTTGACCATGCTCGTCAAGGCCTGTCAAATAAAAGACATCGTAGCCCATGAGGCGTTTGTAACGAGCTAGGACATCACAAGCGATGGTTGTGTAAGCAGAACCGATATGAAGTTTACCAGATGGATAGTAAATCGGTGTTGTAATATAAAAATTCTTTTCAGACATAATATTTCCTTTCCAGGCAAATGAAACCTGTTTTTCTAACACTTCATTATATCATATTTTTAGTGATTTTCTATAGGAAAATCCATACAAAAACAAGACAGACAAATGTCCATCTTGTTTTTTCTGCTCTATATCTTATTCATAACGAAGGGCTTCAATCGGATCAAGCTTAGAGGCTTTATTGGCTGGTAAGACACCAAATATCATACCAACGCTAGCTGATACAGCCAAGCTAAAGAGAGCGATTGGGAGGGAAACCCCAACTTCGATACCTGCAATCATGTTTTGAAGCAATACTCCGGCTAACATGGTCATTCCAGCAGCAATCCCAAGACCGATGACACCACCTAGCAAAGTCAAAATCATGGATTCAATCAAAAACTGAACTAAGATATTAGCTCGTGTAGCTCCGAGAGCTTTCCGCAGACCAATCTCACGCGTGCGTTCTGTTACCGAAACCAGCATGATATTCATAACACCAGTTCCCCCGACAAAGAGAGAGATTCCTGCGATGGCACTGATAACAGTGGTCATAAAACCAAATAGTTGTTGTACTTCTTGGAAGGCGGCAGTTGCGTCCGCAACTTGGTACTCCCCTTGTTGAAGACCTGCAATCTCAGTCAGTTTTCGAGCCAACTCTGGACCCAAGGTCTGCGTTAGACTAGTATCATTGACACGAAAGACGATGTTCGAGATTTCATCAGTATTAAAATTGGCTGCGAGAGAGATATTGGTCGTAATTGGAAGACCACCAATCCCAAAGGCTTTAGCAGTTTTAGCTTCATTGCTAGTATAAACGCCAATCACACGGTAACTAAATTCATTGACAGAGATGACTTGATTAACCGCAGCTTCTGGACTATCAAACAAACTCTTGGCTAGTTCTTCATCCAACAAAATCACACTGGCAAATTCCTTGTAGTCTTGCGGTCTCAGACTTCTACCCGCAACGATTTCATTTTCAACTGCGTTCATGTAGGTGCTATTTCCTCCTGTCAGAGTCGCTCGTTCAACCTTCTTATCCTTATAAGATAGGGTAACGTTGGTCGAGTTGGTGACATAGTAACTGTCTACTCCTTTGAGTTTAGCAGCCTCCTTGACCCAAGACTCCAGTGGTTTTGGTGGTTCAACATGAACATCCTCTTCTTTCCCACTGACTGTCAAAGCGGATTGTTTCTGCGTAAAGGAGCCGTCCTTGCTTTTGATAGGAGAGAAAAAGACATGGATATCCTTTTGTGATTTGGTCATGTTTTTATTGACCTGACGAGACATGGAGTCTCCCAGAGCCATGATGACGACGACAGACGAAACTCCGATGATAATCCCGATCATGGTGAGGAAGGAACGCATCTTGTGGGCCATGATGGATGAAAAGGCAAATTTCAGATTCTGCATCTAGTTTTCCTCCTTTTCTACCTGAGCACTGTCTGATGAGATGACCCCATCACGAATGACAATTTGGCGTTTGGCATAGGCGGCAATCTCAGGCTCATGCGTGACCATGATAATGGTCTTCCCTTCCTTGTTTAACTCCACCAACAGTTGCATGATTTGATTTCCTGTCTTGGTATCCAAGGCTCCTGTGGGTTCGTCTGCTAGGATAATAGAGGGATTATTTACCAAGGCACGCGCAATCGCTACACGTTGCTTTTGACCACCTGATAACTCGGAAGGCAAATGATGACTGCGCTCTGTTAGCTCAACCTTTTCCAGAAATTCCTCAGCCAATTTTCGACGTTTTGAAGCTGAAACTCCAGCGTAAATCAAGGGCAATTCGACGTTTTGAAGTGCATTGAGTTTGGACAAGAGAAAGAACTGCTGAAAGACAAAGCCGATTTGCTGGTTGCGGACCTTGGCAAGCTGTTTCTCTCCAAGACCTGCAACTTCTTGCCCTTCAAGGTAGTACTCTCCACTGGTCGGTGTATCCAACATTCCGATAGTATTCATCAAAGTGGACTTACCAGAACCGGACGGTCCCATAATGGCGACAAACTCACCTTCTTGAACTTCTAAGTTAATATTTTTTAGGACCTGCAGTTCTTGGTCACCATTTCGATAACTCCTGCAGATATTTTTTAGACTAATTAGTTTCTTCATCAGCCTTCACCTCTTTTCCTTCTTCCAAGGAAGATGTTGGATTACTGATGACCTTGGCACCGTCTGTCAAACCTGAGGTAATTTCTTGGTTGTCTGCGTCCGCATTTCCCAAAGTAACTTCTACCTTCTTCGCTTTTTTCTGGTCGTCAACGAGCCAGACATAGTTTTTGTCATTTTCGGTAACGATACTTGTTAAAGGAACAAGGATGGCTTTACTCTTGTTCTTAACTTCAACACTGACAGAGAAACCTTGTTTCAACTCACCGATATCGCTGGTCACGTCAACAGTATAAGGGTACTTAGATCCAGTATTCCCTCCAAGGGCTGCATTTGCTGCTTCTCCGTTGTTTTTAGGATAATCAGAAATATAGCTGATTTTACCTGTCCAGCTCTTATCTTGGTAAACTTTAGAAGTAAAGGTAACTTCTTGACCTACAGAGAGGTTGGCAAGGTTGTATTCAGACAACTCCCCTTTGACCTGCAAGTTTTCATTACTTACGACATGTGCTACCACTTGGCGATTACCTGTTGGCGATTTAGAAACATTACGATTAACTTCAACTACAGTCCCTTCTAGTGTACTGAGGACAGTTGCAGCATCTAGCTGAGCTTGAGCCTTGTTGAGCTGAGCCACAGCATCTGCACGGTTATCCTTGGCATCACTGATTTGAGAATCAATAGAAGATACTGAAGAAGTCGCTGCTTGCGCTTGTTCTGGGAGTCCAGCTTCTGTTGGAACCTGTGGAGAAGCTGGTGCAGCTGATGCATTTTCACGAGCTTTGTTTAACTCCTCGATATGACGGTCTGCCTTTGCAACTGCACGATCTGCTGCATCATAGGCAGCTTGAGCATCCGCACTGCTGTATTTGACCAAAGCTTGCCCTTCTTCGACCTTGTCCCCAACCGAAACAAGAATTTCATCTAAATCTCCCTTACTAGCATCAAAATAAACGTATTGTTCATTTTTTGCTGTAACCGTACCTGACAAGAGAACCGATGAAGCAACGGAACCTTCCTTAGCAATAACGATATGAGTGGTTTCATCCTTGACTGCTGACTGGGAAGGTTGTCTAAAAATCAAAATCCCTGCAGCACCGATAACAATAACACTGGCAACACCAATCGCTGTGTATAATTGCCATTTTTTTGCCTTTTTATTTCTTTTCATTTTCAAGCTCCTTTATATTTTTGCCTTACAAAAACCATTATATCAGAAACACCAAGCCCAAACAATGACAGTTCAGATGGAAACAATGACAATTCAGGATCATTATTTCGTTCGGTATTCGTTTATTGGATTATTGTGCTAGATATATAATACAATATCTTTTTGAATTTGGCAAGCGTTTTTATAATTTTTTTACCGTAGCAGATTTTTGCATTCAGAAAGTAAAAACGATAGAATATGACTATCAAAGCTATAAGGAGTTTTCTATGAGAGAATATGATATCATTGCCATCGGTGGAGGGAGCGGTGGCATTGCCACTATGAACCGCGCTGGCGAACACGGTGCTAAAGCAGCTGTTATCGAAGAGAAAAAATTAGGTGGAACCTGCGTCAATGTCGGCTGTGTTCCTAAGAAAATTATGTGGTATGGAGCGCAAATCGCTGAAAGCTTTCACCACTACGGTCCTGACTATGGGTTTACGAGTTCAGATGTTCAATTTGATTTCGCAAAACTTCGTCAAAATCGTGAAGCCTACATCGATCGTGCCCGCTCGTCTTATGATGGAAGTTTCAAGCGCAACGGTGTTGATTTGATTGAAGGTCGTGCTCATTTCATTGATTCCCACACAGTCAGCGTTAATGGTGAATTGATTCGTGCCAAACATATCGTGATTGCGACTGGTGCTCGCCCAAGCATCCCAACTATCCCTGGAGCTGAACTTGGTGGTAGCTCAGACGATGTCTTTGCTTGGGAGCAACTTCCTGAATCCGTTACGATTCTTGGAGCTGGCTATATCGCCGTTGAATTAGCAGGTGTCCTCCACGCACTAGGAGTAAAAACTGATTTGTTTGTTCGTCGCGATCGTCCCTTGCGCACGTTTGACAGCTACATCGTTGAAGGCCTTGTCAATGAAATGGAAAAAACAGACCTTCCTTTGCACACGCATAAGGTACCCGTCAAACTAGAAGAATCAGAGCAAGGCATTACGATTCATTTTGAAGACGGTTCTAGTCACACTGCGAGCCAAGTTATCTGGGCTACCGGTCGCCGTCCAAATGTAGATGGTCTGGATTTAGAAAAAGCAGGCGTTACACTCAATGAACGTGGATTTATCCAAGTGGATGAGTATCAAAATACAGTTGTAGATGGTATCTATGCCCTTGGAGACGTTACTGGTGAGAAGGAACTAACCCCAGTAGCCATCAAGGCTGGACGTACCCTATCTGAACGTCTCTTTAATGGGAAAACAAATGCCAAGATGGACTATACGACTATCCCTACTGTTGTCTTCTCCCACCCAGCAATCGGAACCGTGGGATTGACTGAAGATCAAGCTATCAAAGAATACGGCCAAGATAACATCAAAGTCTACAAGTCAAGCTTTGCATCTATGTACTCAGCCGTTACAAACCATCGTCAAGAATCTCGCTTCAAACTCATCACAGCCGGTGCTGACGAAAAAGTTGTTGGACTTCACGGACTTGGTTACGGAGTGGATGAGATGATTCAAGGATTCGCTGTCGCTATCAAGATGGGGGCAACCAAGGCAGACTTTGATGCTACAGTAGCTATCCACCCAACCGCTTCAGAAGAATTTGTGACCATGCGCTAAATACCAAAAGAGACCTCTCGAGGTCTCTTTTTACTTACAAAATCGGCTGTTACAAAGATTGTCACCTTGGTTGAAAGAATAGGTTGACTTTTGTTCCTGAATTAGTATAATAGTTACTATAATTTTGAAAAGAGGTTAACAGTTTTGAAGAAAGCTCATATCTATGCCATCCCTGCTATCGGTGCTGCTCTCATCGCCGTATTGGCACAAATCAGTCTCCCTATCGGTCCTGTCCCCTTCACTCTGCAAAACTTTGCGATCGGTCTGATTGCTACTGTTTTTAGACCCAGAGAAGCTGTTCTATCTGTAGCTCTCTATCTCCTGCTGGGTGCCATTGGTTTACCTGTTTTTGCAGGGGGAGGAGCTGGATTTCACGTTTTAGTCGGTCCAAGTGCAGGTTATCTTTGGTTCGACCTTGTCTATGCTGGACTTACATCTTATCTCATCCATCAAAATAGTGGCTACATTCGCATTTTCCTAGCCAACCTCTTGGGCGATTCCCTCGTCTTTGTCGGAGGTATTCTCAGCCTCCACTTCCTCGCTGGGATGCCATTTGATAAGGCACTAGCAGTTGGTGTCCTTCCCTTTATCCTCCCTGACCTTGGTAAGATCATTGCCATTAGTTTCATTGGTCGTCCCCTACTAGAACGATTGAAAAACATCGTTTATTTCTCAAGATAAAAAATAGTCCAGAACAAGTGTTCTGGACTATTTCCTTTCCAATTACTTCCTAAGAACTAACTGAAAATCATCTCTCATCTAGAGATTATTTATTTTTACGGCTTACAAAGTACAATCCACCAGTCACTGCCATCAAAGCAAGTCCTGCAACTACTGCTGCGTTAGATGCTTTTTCACCAGTGTTAGGAAGTTGAGGTTTTGGACCTGGTTTTCCTGGTTCTGGATCTTTTGGCTTGTTTGGCTCTGGATCCTGTGGTTTATTTGGTTCTGGGTCTTTTGGCTTGTGGTGATTTACAATATTAGTGCCAATTACTTCAGAAGTATAGCCTTTAGGAACATATGCTTCTTTAACTGTATAAACAATCTCTTTACCACCATCTTGATAACGATCAAGATCTGTAAATTCATACGTCCAACCACTTGCTACTGAAGCTGTAGCTGTTTTACCAGTTTCTACACCATTTGCCAACAGCTTAACAACAATTGAGTCTGGACGGATACCATCTTTGTTATTAGCATCATCCCAGATCTTCTTACCTTTTACAATAATTTTCTCTGGTGTATGTTCGTTAGTAATCGTGTACTTACCGTCTTTGTCAGTAGTAATTGTTGAAGTATATTCTTTCACAACAACTTCTTTAACAGTGTACTTGATTTCTTGACCATTTTCATACTTAGGAAGTGGTTTTGATTCAAACTTCCAACCAGTCTTCTCTGATACTTCAATCTCTTGAGCGAGCTCTGCTTTTTCGCCCTCACCTTTAAAGATTTGAACTTTCACAGATGTTGTACGTTTGCCATCTTGGTTGTTGTTATCCTTCCAAACCTTAGTTCCTGAAAGAACAACTGTTTCTGGGTTATGAGTGTTTGTTACCACTTGTCCAGTTACAGAAGATTCGTAGCCAGCTGGTACATCCACTTCCTTGATGGAGTAAGTGATTTCTTTACCAGCTTCGAATTGTGGAAGTTTTGTAAATGATGCTACCCAAGTGTTAGCGTCCGTCTTATCCTTAGCTGTCAAGGTCAATTTCTTACCTTCAACGGCTACTGCTTTAGATCCACCTACAGATTTGAAAAGTTGAACCGTTACGGACTTAGGACGTTTGCCGTCTTGGTCGTTCGCGTCGTTCCATACTTTTGTTACCTTGTAGTCGATTTCTTTTGGTGCATATTTGTTTGTGATGGTAAAGTCTGTAATAGTCGATTCGTATTCTGCGACTGCTTCTTCTGTCACAGTATATTTAATCTCTTTACCATTCTTATATTTTGCAAGTTTTGTAAATTCAACAGACCAAGTGCCGTCTGGTGCAGCTTGAATCTCTTTTGAATCAACTTTCTGACCGTCTGCTAAGAGATTGATTGTAATCTTAGTTGGACGTTTGCCATCTTGGTTATTCGCATCATCCCAGTTCTTGGTTGCTTTTACATTAACTGTTTCCGGCGTGTAGTTATTGGTGATTGTGAAGCCTGATACAGGGTCACCAGTAACTTCAGAATTGTAGCCAGTAACAGTTACTTCGACTACTGAGTAAACAATCGCTTTACCAGCTTTGTTCACATCAAGATCTGTAAAGCTTCCTGACCAGTTGTTGTCTTTATTGAGTTCAAGGGTCTTACCTGTGTCTTGACCATCGGCAAGAAGTTTAACTGTGACTGATCCTGGACGTTTGCCATCTTGGTTATCGGCATCCTTCCATACTTTCTTCACTGGTACTTGAGTCTTGCCTGGTGTGTAGCTATTGGTAATAGTGAAACCAGTTGTGGCATCTCCTGTTACCTTAGACTCATATTCTGCGACTGCAACTTCTTCAATAGTGTAAACAATCGCTTTACCAGCTTTGTTCACATCAAGATCTGTAAAGCTTCCTGACCAGTTGTTGTCTTTATTGAGTTCAAGGGTCTTACCTGTGTCTTGACCATCGGCAAGAAGTTTAACTGTGACTGATCCTGGACGTTTGCCATCTTGGTTATCGGCATCCTTCCATACTTTCTTCACTGGTACTTGAGTCTTGCCTGGTGTGTAGCTATTGGTAATAGTGAAACCAGTTGTGGCATCTCCTGTTACCTTAGACTCATATTCTGCGACTGCAACTTCTTCAATAGTGTAAACAATCGCTTTACCAGCTTTGTTCACATCAAGATCTGTAAAGCTTCCTGAC
>CAUVMH010000043.1:0-12372 GCA_963552835.1 uncultured Streptococcus sp.
TTGTTGGGGTTGTCTTGCCCCTCTTGCCAACAACGCCCTTCCTTTTGCTATCAATCGCTTGCTTTTCCAAGTCTTCAAAGAGATTTGAAGACTGGCTTTATCATACCAAGCTCTATCAGACTTATGTAGCTGACTTTCGCGAGACCAAGTCTATCGCGCGAGAACGCAAGAAAAAAATCATCGTATCCATCTATATCTTGATGGGGATCTCCATTTATCTTGCCCCTCTCTTACCAGTCAAAATCGGTCTGGGAGCCTTGACTATCTTTATCACCTACTATCTCTTTAAAGTCATTCCTGACAAAGAATAGATAAAAATAGTAGGTATTTGCCTTGATAAAAATGAAAGTATATTTAAAATAATATGATATAATAAATTTAAAGAAAACATCAAGGAGAATAAAATGATTTACGAATTTTGTGCTGAAAATGTGACCTTGCTTGAAAAAGCGATGCAGGCTGGAGCTCATCGAATCGAACTTTGTGACAATCTAGCAGTAGGAGGAACAACACCTAGCTATGGAGTGACCAAGGCAGCGGTTGAACTGGCATCTAACTACGATACGACCATTATGACTATGATTCGTCCCCGTGGTGGCGATTTTGTCTATACTGATTTTGAAATAGCAATTATGCTGGAAGACATCCGTTTGACTGCGCAGGCTGGAAGTCAAGGAGTCGTTTTTGGGGCATTAACTGCTGATAAGAAGTTGGATAAAGCTAATCTGGAGAAGCTGATTGCCGCATCTAAAGGAATGGAAATTGTCTTCCATATGGCCTTTGATGAATTGAGTGATGAAGAGCAATTGGAGGCCATTGACTGGCTCAGCCAAGCTGGTGTCACTCGTATCTTAACTCGTGCTGGTGTGTCTGGGGACTCGCTAGAGAAACGTTTTGAACACTATCACAGAATTTTGGAACATGCAAAAGGTAAAATTGAAATCTTACCAGGTGGCGGGATTGACTTGGACAACCGCCAAACCTTTATCGACCAGCTAGGCGTGACACAATTGCATGGAACTAAGGTTGTCTTTTAAAAAATAGAAAGGAACTGCTAGCTTTTGGTAGCAGTTTTCACTTATGTTTGAAATTTTTAAATCCTATCAGTTTAATAAAGAAAAAGCCCATGCCTATGGTTTTGTAGAAAATGGGGAAGTTTGGACCTATAGTTGCCAGATTTTGCAGGGTGACTTTATCATGACAGTCTCCATTACTCCTGATAATGTGAGTTTTCAGGTCTTTGATAAGGAGACTGGTGACCTCTATCCTCAAGTTCACATGGAAAGCATGAGGGGAAGTTTTGTCGGAAGTGTCCGTGAGGCTTGTTTGGAGATTCTTCACCAGATTCGGAAGGCTTGCTTTGATGTGCAGGATTTTGTCTGTCCTCAGACTAAGCGTATCATGGATAAGGTTCAGGAAAAGTATGGTAATCAATTGGAGTATTTGTGGGAAAAATCACCTGATACAGCTGTATTGCGCCATGAAGACAATCAAAAGTGGTATGCTGTTTTGATGAGAATCCCATGGGATAAGTTAGATAAGGGGAGAGAAGGGCTAGTCGAAGCTGTCAACCTCAAAAACAATCAAGTGGCTGACTTGCTTTCACAAAAGGGTATTTACCCTGCCTTTCATATGAACAAACGCTACTGGATTAGTCTGGCGCTTGATGATAGTTTATCTGATGATGACGTTCTAGATTTGCTAGAAATCAGTTGGAATTTGACTTTGAAAAAGTAAGGAAAGTTACTTGAGTTTTCAAATACTTTCAATTAGCAAAATATTCTTTACTGAAGAAATTTTCAGAAAATAATGGATTTTTTCTTGACAAGAGATTTTTCCTATGCTAAAATACTTAACAAGACATCAAACGAAGGAGAAAGTCAAACATGAAAACAGCTAAGTTTAATCAATTTGCTTTGTTGTTGAGGTACTCGGGCTAGTGCAAAAGCATTAGTCCTGTTTGGCTTACCAAGCGGGAGTAAATCAACATCTCGCTTGGGTTTCCGAGCGAGATGTTTTTTTAAAACCATATCTGGAAAAGGGGAAATCTTATGCGAACAGTTGAATTTCTAGATACCAGCCTTCGGGATGGAGAGCAGACACCTGGCGTTAACTTTTCAATCAAGGAAAAAATTGCCATTGCAAGGCAGCTGGAGAAGTGGGGCATTTCAGCCATCGAAGCTGGTTTTCCAGCTGCTAGTCCAGACTCATTTAAGGCAGTTCAGGAGATTGCTAAAGTCTTGAAAAAAACGGCGGTAACTGGTCTAGCACGCTCTGTCAAGTCTGATATTGATGCTTGTTACGAGGCGCTAAAGGATGCCAAGTATCCACAGGTTCATGTCTTTATTGCTACTAGTCCGATTCACCGCAAGTATAAGCTAAATAAGAGCAAGGAAGAGATTTTAGAAGCTATCAAGGAACATGTTTCTTACGCACGTTCTAAGTTTGAAATCGTAGAATTCTCTCCTGAAGATGCGACTAGAACAGAGTTGGATTTCCTCTTGCAAGTCGTTCAAACAGCGGTCGATGCAGGGGCGTCTTATATCAATATCCCTGACACAGTAGGATTTACCACGCCAGAGGAGTACGGCGCTATTTTCAAACATTTGATTGAGAATATCAAGACCGATCGTCAGATTATCTATTCACCTCACTGTCATGACGACCTTGGAATGGCAGTGGCTAACAGCCTTTCTGCTGTCAAGAACGGTGCAGGACGTGTCGAAGGGACTATCAATGGTATTGGGGAGCGAGCTGGGAATGCTGCGCTTGAAGAAATTGCAGTGGCTCTCAATATTCGCCAAGATTACTACCAAGTCGAGACAAGCATTATTCTAAACGAGACAATCAATACGTCAGAAATGGTTTCTCGCTTCTCTGGTATTCCAGTTCCTAAAAACAAGGCTGTGGTTGGTGGTAATGCCTTTTCTCACGAGTCTGGTATTCACCAAGATGGAGTCCTTAAAAATCCTCTCACTTATGAGATCATCACACCTGAATTGGTCGGTGTTAAGAGTAATAGTCTTCCGCTTGGAAAATTGTCAGGTCGCCATGCCTTTGTTGAAAAACTAAGAGAATTGGCCCTAGATTTTACAGAAGAGGACATCAAACCACTCTTTGCTAAGTTCAAGGCACTGGCTGACAAGAAACAAGAAATCACAGATGCAGATATTCGAGCTCTGGTAGCTGGAACCATGGTTGAAAATCCAGAAGGCTTCCACTTTGATGATTTGCAACTTCAAACCCATGCAGACAATGACATTGAAGCGCTCGTTAGCCTAGCCAATATGGATGGTGAGAAAGTCGAATTTAATGCAACAGGGCAAGGTTCCGTTGAAGCGATCTTTAACGCTATCGATAAGTTCTTTAACCAATCTGTCCGCTTGGTGTCCTATACCATCGATGCGGTAACAGATGGAATCGATGCCCAAGCTCGTGTCTTGGTAACTGTTGAAAACAGAGATACAGAAACCATCTTTAACGCAGCAGGTCTCGATTTCGATGTATTGAAGGCTTCGGCTATTGCTTATATCAATGCCAATACCTTTGTTCAAAAGGAGAATGCTGGTGAGATGGGGCGTAGCGTTTCCTACCGAGACATGCCTAGTGTGTAAAGGAGAAGGCTATGACAAAAAAAATAGTTGCTTTAGCAGGGGATGGAATCGGTCCAGAAATCATGGAAGCTGGTTTAGCGGTTCTGGAAGCTCTAGCTTCAAAAACAGGATTTAACTATGAGATAGACAGACGCCCCTTTGGAGGTGCGGGTATTGATGCTGCGGGGCATCCCTTACCTGATGAAACCCTCAAGGCATGTAGAGAAGCAGATGCTATTCTCCTTGCGGCTATCGGTAGTCCTCAGTATGATGGAGCATCGGTTCGGCCTGAACAAGGCTTGCTGGCTCTTCGTAAGGAACTCAATCTCTATGCCAATATTCGCCCTGTTAAGATTTTTGATAGTCTCAAGCATTTGTCACCTCTCAAACCGGAACGAATTGCTGGTGTAGACTTTGTCGTGGTGCGTGAGTTGACAGGTGGAATTTACTTTGGGGATCATATCCTTGAAGAGCGAAAAGCGCGTGATATCAACGACTACAGCTATGAGGAAGTAGAGCGGATCATTCGCAAGGCATTTGAAATTGCAAGAAATCGGAGAAAAATCGTTACTAGTATCGATAAGCAAAATGTTCTAGCGACTTCAAAACTCTGGCGGAGAGTAGCTGAGGAAGTCGCTCAGGATTTCCCAGATGTAACCTTGGAACACCAGTTGGTGGACTCAGCTGCCATGCTCATGATTACCAATCCTGCTAAGTTTGATGTCATCGTGACGGAGAATCTCTTCGGGGATATTCTATCAGATGAATCAAGCGTTCTATCTGGCACACTTGGAGTCATGCCATCAGCTAGTCATTCTGAAAAAGGTCCAAGTCTTTATGAACCTATTCATGGTTCGGCACCTGATATTGCAGGTCAAGGAATTGCCAATCCTATCTCTATGATTTTGTCAGTTGCCATGATGCTGAGAGACAGCTTTGGACGTTATGAGGATGTGGAGCGTATCGAGCGTGCTGTTGAAGCTAGTTTAGCGGCTGGCATTTTAACAAGAGATATTGGAGGACAGGCTTCGACCAAGGAAATGACAGAAGCTATCATTGAAAGATTATGAAGATAAATGAAGGAATCACGCTTGCCCTCTTGATTTGGAATTTGCTGATTTTCTTGATTTATGGCATTGACAAATCCAAGGCAAGAAGAGGTGCTTGGCGCGTCCCAGAGAAAATTTTACTCATTTTAGCCCTTACTTGTGGTGGTTTTGGTGCCTGGTTGGCAGGAATGACCTTTCACCACAAGACTAGAAAATGGTATTTTAAAACGGTTTGGTTTCTCGGGATGGTGACCACACTAGTAGCCTTATATTTTATTTGGAGGTAATGGATGGCAGGAAAATCGATTTTTGATAAATTATGGGACCGTCATGTCATCACAGGAGAAGAGGGGCAGCCCCAACTCATGTATGTAGATCAACACTATATTCACGAGGTGACCAGTCCCCAAGCCTTTCAAGGATTACGAGATGCGGGGCGCAGATTGAGACGGCCAGACTTGACATTTGGAACTTTTGATCATAATGTACCAACGGTCAATATCTACGATATTCGAGATGTGATTTCTAAGGCTCAAATTGATAAGCTTGCTGAAAATGTTGAGGAGTTTGGGATTGAACATGCAGCCCACGGTTCTGAGAAGCAAGGGATTGTTCACATGGTTGGTCCAGAAACAGGACGGACCCAACCAGGAAAATTCATCGTCTGTGGAGACAGCCATACAGCCACCCACGGGGCTTTCGGAGCTATCGCCTTTGGGATTGGGACTAGTGAGGTCGAGCATGTCTTTGCCACCCAGACCCTCTGGCAGGTCAAACCCAAGAAAATGCTGGTAGAATTCACTGGTGTTCCTCAAAAAGGAGTTTATTCTAAGGATTACATTCTCGCCTTGATTGCCAAGTATGGCGTTGCCTGCGGTGTTGGCTATGTGGTGGAATATCGTGGGGAAGCGATTGATGCTCTGACCATGGAAGAGCGAATGACCATCTGCAATATGTCCATCGAGTTTGGCTCTAAGATGGGGATTATGAATCCGGATCAGACCACCTATGATTATCTCAAGGGACGAGAATGTGTTCCAGAAGCTTTCGAAGAGGCTGTGGCGGATTGGAAAACAATTGTCAGTGATGATGATGCTGTCTATGATAAGGTTATCCAGATGGATGTCTCTGACTTGGCACCCATGGTGACCTGGGGAACTAATCCTGCTATGGGCGTTGACTTTGACAGTAGCTTCCCAGAAATTAAGGATATGAACGATGAACGTGCTTATCATTACATGGACTTGGAGCCAGGTCAAAAGCCGGCAGATATTGAACTGGGCTATATCTTTATTGGTTCGTGCACCAATGCTCGTCTCAGCGATTTACAACTGGCTGCGCGATTTGTCAAAGGAAAGAAAATAGCTCCCAATCTAACAGCAATCGTAGTACCAGGCTCTCGTCCTGTGAAACGAGCTGCTGAGAAGTTGGGCTTGGACAAGGTTTTCCTTGATGCTGGCTTTGAGTGGAGAGATCCAGGTTGCTCTATGTGTCTAGGGATGAATCCCGACAAGGTTCCTGATGGCGTCCACTGTGCCTCAACCAGCAACCGTAACTTTGAAGACAGACAGGGATTTGGTGCTAAGACCCATCTCTGCAGTCCAGCCATGGCAGCTGCAGCGGCTATCGCAGGGCGCTTCGTAGATGTTCGGCAAATGCCAGAGGCCCAGTAAGGAGAGGATATGGAGAAATTTACAGTTTATACGGGAACGACCGTTCCTCTCATGAATGATAATATCGACACAGACCAAATCCTCCCCAAGCAGTTTCTCAAGTTGATTGATAAGAAAGGCTTTGGTAAGTACCTCATGTATGCTTGGCGTTATCTGGACGATAACTACACTGAGGATCCAGACTTTGTCTTTAACCGACCTGAATACCGAAAAGCCAGTATCCTCATCTCAGGTGATAACTTTGGGGCAGGTTCTTCGAGAGAACACGCAGCTTGGGCTCTAGCCGACCATGGTTTTAAGGTTGTGATTGCAGGATCTTTCGGAGACATTCATTACAATAATGAACTCAATAATGGCATGTTACCAATTGTTCAGCCTAGGGAGGTTAGAGAGAAACTAGCCCAACTCAAACCGACAGATCAGGTAACTGTGGACTTGGAACAACAAAAAATCATCTCACCAGTTGGAGAATTCACTTTCGAAATAGATAGCGAGTGGAAACACAAGCTTTTAAATGGTTTGGATGATATCGGTATTACTTTGCAGTATGAGGACTTGATTGCTGCCTATGAAAAACAACGACCAGCCTACTGGCAGGATTAGAAAAATAGAAAAGGAAATAGAACTATGACAAAACACATTCAATGGGACGGAACACTTTCACAAGAAGGCTATGACATTTTAAAAGGTGAGGGCGGATGTATCGTTTGCCCTACAAAAGTTGGTTACATTATCATGACTAGCGATAAGGCAGGTCTTGAACGCAAATTTGAAGCTAAAGAGCGTAACCGTAACAAACCAGGTGTTGTACTTTGTGGTAGCATGGACGAGCTTCGTGCTTTAGCACAACTTAACCCAGAAATTGAAGCCTTCTACCAAAAACATTGGGATGAAGACATCCTACTTGGTTGTATCCTTCCATGGAAACCAGAAGCCTTTGAGAAATTGAAAGCATACGGTGATGGTCGTGAAGAACTCATGACAGACGTTCGTGGTACTAGCTGTTTTGTCATCAAGTTTGGTAAAGCTGGTGAACAGTTGGCTGCTAAACTTTGGGAAGAAGGTAAAATGGTCTATGCTTCATCAGCCAACCCGTCTGGAAAAGGAAACCGTGGTAAGGTAGAAGGTATCGGAGAACGGATTGAAGGAGCGGTGGACCTTGTCATCGAAGCAGACGACTATGTGGCATCTATCCAACCTGACAAAACCATTGAAACCCGCTACGAGCAAGGGGTGATGGTGTCTATGGTTGATAAAGATGGTAAGCTCATCCCAGAACAAGGAGGAGACCGTTCAATCTCACCAGCTCCAGTTGTGATTCGTAAAGGACTTGACATTGATAAAATCATGATGCACCTGTCAGATACCTTTAACTCATGGGATTATCGTCAAGGGGAGTATTATTAAGATAAAAAGAGTCTAGTGTTATGGGATATTAAAGCTCCTAACGCTGGGCTTTTTATTTAATTACTTGTTTTGCTTCTTTAATAATGCTATTATATAAAAAGATATTATATGTTAATGTAAAAATGGAGAAATTTATGTCGAATATAAGAGTCTGGAAAATTTCAGTTGGCGGAACTACTAACATAAAATTGCATAAGAAATCTTTTAAGAATAATGTTCTATATATCGGATTTGATAATATAGAAGAAAAAAATTATCCTTATAATGGGGAAGAAAGACCTAGAAAACAAGAGAATCAAGTGGCGCTCCTCCAACATGGTGTCAGTATAGGAGATTTAGTAGTGGTTCCTAGGAAGAATCTACGGGCTTCTTTTTTGGCTCAAATAATTGGTCCTTATCAATATGTTGAAGATAGTGAGTTTGAAGGATTTCCAAGACGATTTGAAATCATACCGATTAGTAAATTTGGTGATTTCCAGTTAAATTCTCTTGGAACTAAGAAATGGGACAATACAACAGTATCTGCATTACCATATTCAAGTCTTGATGAGTTATATGTGGATTTTAATATTGAAAAAGATAAGATTTCAGATGTTCAAAACGCATCAGAAAATATCAACGAGTATAAAAATATTTTACTTTCATCAAAAAACCTCATCCTCCGAGGTGCTCCTGGTACAGGAAAAACTTATCTTGCTAAAGAAATTGCCAAAGAATTAACGGATGGCAACGAAGATCAAATCGACTTTGTACAGTTTCACCCTTCCTATGATTATACGGACTTTGTAGAGGGGTTGAGACCGGTATCAAATGGGGATGGAGCTATTGAGTTTAAATTGCAAGATGGTATTTTTAAGCAGTTTTGCCAGAAGGCTAAAGAGGCTCAGAAGACTGGAGGTCAAGATAATTTTGATGAAGCTTGGGCTAAGCTAACGGATGCTATCAATGAAAAGCAAGGACAATACTTCTTCCCTCGTAGTTCTGTTCCAGCTAGTTTAAATAGCCAAGGGAATGTGAAGTTTGATTCTCCTGTTGCTACCAAAGAAAAAGTGTATCTTTTGTACAAGGGTGAAGATACTAATTTAAAGTACGAAACTTATCAAAACATTGTTTTGGATCACATGAAAGAAAGTTATGGATTATGTGATTATGTATCTCCAACGATTGACACAGACAAGAAATTCGTTTTCATCATCGATGAGATTAACCGTGGGGAGATTTCTAAGATTTTTGGGGAACTCTTTTTCTCTATCGACCCTGGTTATCGTGGTGAAAAGGGGAGTGTTTCTACCCAGTATGCTAATTTACATGAGACGGATGAAAAGTTTTATATCCCCGAAAATGTTTACATCATCGGAACCATGAATGATATTGACCGTTCAGTAGATACCTTTGATTTTGCCATGCGTCGTCGTTTCCGTTTTGTTGAAGTTACTGCTGAAAGCCAGTTATACATTCTAGATAAGAAACTAGATGGACATGAGGAAGAAGCGAAAAAACGTTTAAGAAACTTGAATGCTGCTATCGAAAACGTTCAAGAGTTAAATAGTCATTATCATATCGGACCAAGTTATTTCCTTAAGTTGAAGGATGTGGATTTTGACTATGAGTTACTCTGGTCTGATTACCTCAAACCTCTATTGGAAGATTACTTACGTGGTTCTTATGAGGAGGCTGAAACTCTGGATACATTGAAAAAAGCATTTGATCTGACAAATAACGAGCAAACAGTTCAGCAAGATACTGGTGATGATAATGCGGATAACTGATAATCAGCATAAAATTGCTAAAGAAGACTTTGTAGCAGAATATCCCAAACTAAGTCAAGCCCTTCTTGATAGAACACTGGATAACCTTTCTATAGAGGACAGTATCTTTATTTTCCCAAATGATTTAAAGAATTCTTCTGACTTAGAAAGGGATCAAAAAATCTTTGAAACGTTCAATCAGGAAATTAAGACAGGAAATGTAATTGGTTTTCTGGGGTGTGGTCAGGAAAGATTGACGATCTCCTCGCGTTTTTCGATTAAAGGTGATGACAATTTTTTGCATTATCTCTTACAAAAGGTACTTCATATTAATCTCACTAGTTTAGATGTAGCTTTGTCGCGTGAAGATAAGCTATATCAACTTTTGATGTATCTCTTTCCCAAATATCTGCAAGCTGCTCTCAGAAAAGGTCTTTATAAGGAATACCAGCGATTTTTCCATAACGATAGTCATGTGAAGGGAGTGATAGATGTAGGAAATCATCTTAAGAGAAATGTTCCTTTTATGGGAAATATTGCCTATACAACAAGAGAGTTCACCTATGATAATCCCCTCATGCAGTTGATTCGGCATACGATTGAGTACATAAAGACTCAAAAAAGTTTTGGAGCACTACTCGATAGTAATCGTGAAAATATGGCAGAAATCGTGCGAGTAACCCCATCTTATAAACTCGCTGATCGTGCTAAGATTATCAGAATGAATAAAACGAAATCCATCCGACACGCCTACTTCAGAGAGTATAGAAAGTTACAGGAGCTTTGCTTGATGATTCTAAGTAGAGAAAAGCATGGTCTTGGACTTCAATCCCGGAGGGTACATGGCATTCTCTTTGATGTTTTCTGGCTTTGGGAAGAGTATGTTTACACCTTATTGCCGAAAGGTTTCATCCATCCACGAAATAAGGATAAGACGGATGGAATTTCAGTATTTTCTGGTGGGAAACGAAAAGTATATCCAGATTTTTATGATAGAGAACGAAAGATTGTTCTAGATGCTAAATATAAAAAACTGGAGTTCACTGAAAAAGGAATTAACCGCGAGGACTTGTTCCAGCTGATTTCCTATTCTTATATTTTAAAAGCTGAGAAAGCTGGACTGATTTTTCCTAGTATGGAGCAGTCAGTAAATAGTGAAATAGGAAAAGTAGCTGGCTATGGAGCTCAATTGAAGAAGTGGTCTATTCGAATCCCTCAGAATGCCTCATTCTATAGTGCATTTTGTAAAATGATGGAAAATTCAGAAGAAAATTTTAAAGCGATTATTGATGAAGAAGTGGGGAGAAGGTAATCTCTTCACTTTTTTGCTATTTATATAAGTAATTTCCGAACGATATAATGTGATTATTACAAATATTTGACAAAAACTGTACTTTGGTTTATAATAAATCAAGGAAACGTCGGGAAAAGGCGTAGGGATGCGCAAGCATAGGTAGGTCATTATAAAAGAAACGAGACATCGATATGTTAAATGAATTTCCAATTTTTGATTACGAAGATATTCAGTTGATCCCTAATAAATGTGTGATTAAAAGCCGTTCAGAAGCGGATACAAGTATTAAGTTTGGAAAACACACTTTTAAACTACCTGTTGTGCCAGCAAATATGCAGACGATTTTGGATGAGAACGTAGCAGAGCAACTTGCTAAAGGCGGTTACTTCTACATTATGCACCGTTTTGATGAAGCGGGACGCATTCCTTTTATCAAACGTATGCACGATCAAGGGCTCATTGCTTCCATTTCTGTAGGTGTCAAGGATTACGAGTATGACTTTGTTAGCCAGCTCAAGGCTGATGCTCCTGAGTATATCACGATTGATATTGCTCATGGACATGCGGATAGTGTGATCTCAATGATTCAGCACATCAAGAAAGAATTGCCAGATACTTTTGTCATTGCAGGGAATGTGGGAACACCAGAAGCTGTGCGTGAATTGGAAAATGCCGGTGCGGATGCTACTAAGGTTGGAATCGGTCCTGGGAAGGTTTGTATCACCAAAGTCAAGACTGGTTTTGGTACAGGCGGTTGGCAGTTGGCTGCCCTACGCTGGTGTGCTAAGGCTGCGCGCAAACCAATCATCGCTGATGGTGGGATTCGTACCCATGGTGACATTGCCAAGTCTATCCGTTTCGGTGCTAGCATGGTCATGATTGGTTCCCTTTTTGCAGGACACATCGAAAGTCCAGGAAAAACGATTGAAGTCGACGGTGAACAGTTCAAAGAATACTATGGTTCAGCTTCTCAATACCAAAAAGGAGCTTATAAAAATGTGGAAGGAAAACGCATCTTACTTCCTGCCAAAGGACATTTGCAAGACACCCTTACTGAGATGGAGCAGGATCTGCAAAGTGCCATTTCCTATGCAGGTGGACGCAAGGTTGCTGACCTCAAGCACGTTGATTATGTGATTGTGAAAAACTCTATCTGGAATGGTGATGCATCCCACTAATGGACGCATACTCCACCCATAAAAAACTTGTTATTAGAGCAAATTTCTGTTATAATAAGACAAGTTTCCACCCTTAGTGTAATGGATATCACGTAAGATTCCGGTTCTTGAGATGGGGGTTCGATTCCCTCAGGGTGGATGCAAATAGCCTAAGAAAGCCTTATTCAAAGGCTTTTTCTTTATATTGCTCCTAAAATTGAAAAATTTTTTCTAAAAAATGCTCAATTCCCCTCTAGTCCCGTTTTAAAGTGACTCAGGTTTTTTTTTTTGATATAATAAGAAAGACTGTTATCAGTTAGAAAGAGGTTGGTATGAAAGAATTACAAACTGTACTGAAAGACCGTTTTGCAATCGAATTTGCGGATAAAAAGCTACTGGAAACTGCCTTTACTCATACGAGTTATGCCAATGAGCACCGCCTCTTAAAAAT
>CAUVMH010000044.1:0-12348 GCA_963552835.1 uncultured Streptococcus sp.
ACTCATGGTGCAAAACCCTGCTATGCAGTGGATGTGGAACTCTGTATTTATCTCACTGGTAACCATGTTCCTAGTCTGTGCAACTTCTTCTCTAGCAGGTTATGTATTGGCTAAGAAACGTTTCTATGGACAACGCATCCTCTTTGCAGTCTTTATCGCTGCCATGGCTCTTCCAAAACAAGTTGTCCTTGTACCATTGGTGCGTATCGTCAACTTCATGGGAATTCACGATACTCTCTGGGCAGTTATCCTGCCTTTGATTGGATGGCCATTTGGTGTCTTCCTTATGAAACAATTTAGTGAAAACATTCCAACAGAATTGCTTGAATCAGCTAAAATCGACGGTTGTGGTGAGATTCGTACTTTCTGGAGCGTAGCCTTCCCTATTGTGAAACCAGGATTTGCAGCCCTTGCGATCTTTACCTTCATCAATACTTGGAATGACTACTTTATGCAGTTGGTTATGTTGACTTCACGTCAAAACTTGACCATCTCACTCGGGGTTGCGACCATGCAGGCTGAAATGGCAACCAACTATGGTTTGATCATGGCTGGTGCGGCTCTTGCAGCCGTGCCGATCGTAACAGTCTTCCTTGTCTTCCAAAAATCCTTTACACAGGGTATTACTATGGGAGCTGTTAAAGGATAATACTCTGCGAAAATCGAATTCAGACAATGTCAGCATCACCTTGCCATACTTAAGTATTGTCTGGGTTTAGTTTCTTAGTTTGTTCTTCGATTTTCATTGAGTATAAGAGAATACAGAGTTATAAGTGTCTACAAAATGGAGAGTATACAGTTACTTCGTGAAGTTTTGTCAGACACTTATAAACTTAAGAATGAACTCTTTTCATGATACTAGATAGAGTAGGTTCGTTTTAGGGTAACTATTTCCCGCTTTAGTGGTATCTAAGATAAGCAATTAACGCTTATCTTAGACGGAATTTTTGAGACTGACGATGAAGGAGTGAAAGGCTCAAAAATTAGGAATGAAATTCCGAAGGAATTTGCTTCCGTCCGCACTGTTACAGGGAAATAGAGGAAGGATAATTCGGAACTGAAAACTAGTAACTATCAGAAACGAAGGAAACAGTATGATTTTTGATGATTTAAAAAATATCACCTTTTATAAGGGAATCCATCCCAATCTAGATAAGGCTATCGACTATCTCTATCAGCACCGTAAAGATTCTTTTGAACTAGGTAAGTATGAGATTAATGGTGACAAGGTCTTTCTAGTTGTTCAGGAAAATGTCCTCAATCAAGCTGAAAATGATCAATTTGAGCACCATAAGAACTATGCAGACTTGCATTTGCTAGTAGAAGGTCATGAATATTCGAGCTACGGTTCACGTATCAAAGACGAGGCGGTAGCATTTGACGAAGCGAGCGACATTGGCTTTGTCCATTGTCATGAAAAATACCCACTCTTGTTGGGCTATCACAATTTTGCGATTTTCTTCCCAGGAGAACCACACCAGCCAAATGGCTACGCAGGGATGGAAGAAAAGGTTCGCAAATATCTCTTTAAAATTTTGATTGATTAAAGGAATCAGGAGGAGCAAACATGGCACAAAAAGGAGTAAGCCTTATCAAGGCAGCATTTGATACAGATAACTTTCTCATGCGTTTCAGTGAGAAGGTCTTGGATATCGTCACAGTCAATCTTCTTTTTGTCGTATCTTGTTTGCCCATCGTGACGATTGGAGTGGCTAAAATCAGCCTCTATGAGACCATGTTTGAGATTAAGAGAAGCAGACGGGTACCAGTCTTTAGAACTTATCTAAGGGCCTTCAAGCAAAATCTGAAACTGGGGCTTCAGTTGGGTCTGTTAGAGTTGGGCATTGTGTCATTAAGCCTTCTAGATCTCTATCTCTTCTGGGGACAGACAGCTTTGCCTTTTCAGATTGTGAAAGCTATTTGTTTGGGGATTCTCATCTTCCTCACTCTGGTGATGCTGGCTAGTTATCCCATCGCTGCTCGCTATGATTTGTCTTGGAAAGAAGTGCTGCAAAAAGGGCTTATCTTGGCAAGTTTTAACTTTCCATGGTTCTTCCTCATGTTAGCCATTCTCTTTCTCATTGTGATGGTTCTTTATCTATCCGCCTTCACTCTCCTTTTAGGTGGATCAGCTTTTATCCTCTTTGGTTTTGGTTTGCTAGTCTTTCTCCAAGCTGGTTTGATGGAGAAAATCTTCACCAAATACCAGTAGGATGGCTTGTTTCTGAAACTACTTTCAATCGTTACAGTTTCTAAAATACAAGTAGAAACTAAAATCTAAGTGTATACAAGATATTGAAAGCGATTTTCACAAGGTGTATACTAAACTTGTAAAAAATAGAACTGCTCTCAGCAGAAAAAAGAAATCTTAGGAGAAAATCTATGTCAGATTTGAAAAAATACGAAGGTGTCATTCCAGCCTTCTACGCATGTTATGATGATCAAGGAGAAGTCAGTCCAGAGCGTACGCGTGCCTTGGTCCAATACTTTATTGATAAAGGTGTTCAAGGCCTCTATGTCAATGGTTCTTCTGGTGAATGTATCTACCAAAGTGTGGCAGACCGCAAGTTGATCTTGGAAGAAGTCATGGCAGTTGCCAAAGGAAAATTGACTATCATTGCTCACGTTGCTTGCAATAATACAAAGGATAGTATGGAACTTGCTCGCCACGCAGAAAGTTTGGGTGTAGATGCCATTGCAACGATTCCACCGATTTACTTCCGCTTGCCAGAATACTCAGTTGCCAAATACTGGAACGATATCAGTTCTGCAGCTCCAAACACAGACTACGTGATTTATAACATTCCTCAATTGGCAGGAGTTGCTTTGACTCCAAGTCTCTATACAGAAATGTTGAAAAATCCACGTGTTATCGGTGTTAAGAACTCTTCTATGCCAGTTCAAGATATCCAAACCTTTGTCAGCCTTGGTGGAGAAGATCACATCGTCTTTAATGGTCCAGATGAACAGTTCCTAGGTGGCCGTCTCATGGGTGCCAAAGCTGGTATCGGTGGTACTTACGGTGCGATGCCAGAACTCTTCTTGAAACTCAATGAGTTGATTGCTGAGAAAGACTTGGAAACAGCGCGTGAATTGCAATACGCTATCAACGCAATCATTGGCAAACTCACTGCTGCTCATGGAAATATGTACGGTGTCATCAAAGAAGTTTTGAAGATCAATGAAGGTTTGAACATTGGATCTGTTCGTTCACCATTGACGCCAGTGACTGAAGAAGATCGTCCAGTTGTAGAAGCAGCTGCAGCCTTGATTCGTGAAACCAAGGAGCGCTTCCTCTAATCCATAAGGAGGTATTTATGACACACTACGTTGCAATTGATATCGGTGGAACCAATATCAAATATGGTTTGATTGACCAAGAAGGCCAACTTGTTGAATCGCATGAAATGCCAACCGAGGCGCATAAGGGTGGACCCCATATCTTACAAAAGACAAAAGATATTGTAGCCAGCTATTTAGAAAAAGGCCCAGTAGCAGGTGTTGCCATTTCTTCAGCAGGAATGGTGGATCCAGATAAGGGTGAGATTTTCTACGCTGGTCCTCAGATTCCCAACTATGCAGGGACCCAGTTCAAGAGGGAAATTGAGACGAGCTTTGCGATTCCTTGTGAGATTGAAAATGATGTCAACTGTGCAGGCCTTGCTGAGGCAGTATCTGGTTCAGGCAAGGGAGCGAGTGTCACACTTTGCTTGACCATTGGAACAGGTATCGGTGGTTGCTTGATTATGGATGGGAAAGTCTTCCATGGATTTAGCAACTCAGCTTGCGAAGTCGGTTACATGCACATGCAGGATGGAGCTTTTCAGGATCTTGCTTCTACGACAGCCTTGGTTGAGTATGTAGCAACAGCTCATGGAGATTCAGTTGATCAGTGGAATGGCCGACGCATCTTTAAGGAAGCTACCGAAGGAAACAAAATCTGTATGGCTGGTATTGACCGTATGGTAGACTATCTAGGAAAAGGTCTGGCAAATATTTGCTATGTTGCCAATCCAGAAGTAGTCATTCTCGGTGGTGGCATCATGGGGCAAGAGGCTATTCTCAAGCCAAAGATCCGCACAGCCTTAAAAGATGCCTTGGTGCCAAGTCTAGCTGATAAGACGAGATTAGAATTTGCCCATCACCAAAATACAGCAGGGATGTTGGGAGCCTATTATCATTTCAAGACAAAACAATCCTAGTTTGGTTCAACCAAACTAGGATTTTCTAACGCGTTTTTGTCTACGATAGCCATTGAGTTTTTTATTTTCCCAATAGCTATTAAAGATTTTCTCCTTGCTTTCACGATTGATTTCCAAAAAGTAGGCATAAACCAAATCTATAAGGAAGAGCATGGGGAGTTGAGCAGATATCCGTTGAATGTAGGAAGGCTGGCTGTGGCTAGCAACAAGAACGGTCTCTGTATAGGCCTGACTATTTTTGTTTGGAGCGCTGGTAAAGAGGATGGTCTTGGCCCCCATCTCTTTTGCGTCTAATAGACTGTCTAAAATAGAAGGAGTTGTACCAGAAAGTGAGAAACCGAGTACTAGACAATTTTCATCCATGATGCTGGTCGTCCATGCAAAGCCGTCCTGATCGGTTAAGGCTTCACAGACCACACCCAGACGCATGAAACGCAATTTCATTTCACGAGCGACAAGACCGGAACTGCCTGTTCCAAAGAAGTAGACACGCTCAGCATCTTCGATTAACTGGGCAACTCGTTCCAGTTGTTCTTCGTCAATCAAATCCTGCGTTTGTTCTCGCATGATACTGTAGCTTCGCAAAACACGTTTGGTCAAAGGACTATGTTTGTGGGAATGAGTGTCCAGTTTACTAGCCTGATGCTGGTATTGAAAGACGAATTCTCGGTAACCTGTAAAACCACACTTTTTGGCAAAGCGGGTCAATGCTGCTTGGGAGATATGTAATTTCTGGGTGACTTGCTGAGAAGAGAGATCATCTTGGATCGTTTCAGGTTGTAAAAAATAGCGAGCGATTTCTTGCTCGAGCTCGGTTAATTCTTCAAAATGGAGGTCGATTATGGTTGCGATGTCTGGCTTGTTCATGAGGCTCCTTTTTATGAGTCAAATTCTTAAAGGTTAACGCTTTCCTAACTATTACTATCATTATATCATAGAAGTTAGGATAACCAAATAAAAAGGCATTTTCAGTTGAAAGTCAAAAAATGCTTCGACTTTTCCAAGAGTTTCTCCGTAAAATATGGTACAATGAAATGTACTGAACATCACCTGTTTGCTCTATTATTTTATATGTAAATAAAGGTGAAAATCGGAAATTTTTCTAGAAAAGAGTCTTAGTTGTATGAGAAAATTCAATAGCCATTCGATTCCTATTCGGCTTAATTTACTGTTTGCCATTGTTATCCTGTTGTTTATGGCCATTATTGGTCGATTATTATACATGCAGGTGCTCAATAAAGATTTCTATGAAACAAAATTGGCCTCAGCCAGCCAAACAAGGGTAACAACCAGTTCAGCTCGTGGACAGATCTATGATGCGGCAGGGAAACCCTTGGTAGAAAACACTGTCAAGCAGGTTGTTTCTTTCACACGAAACAATAAAATGACAGCAGCAGAATTGAAGGAGACAGCCAAGAAACTTCTCACATATGTGAATGTAACCTCCCCTAATTTGACAGACCGTCAGATTGCAGACTACTACTTGGCGGACCAGGACGTTTACAAAAAAACAGTCGAATCCTTGCCAAGTGATAAACGCCTAGATTCAGATGGGAACCGCTTATCTGAAGCGACTCTCTACAATAATGCAGTTGAAAGTATTGACGTGAGTCAACTCAATTATACAGATGACCAGAAAAAGGAAATCTATCTCTTTAGTCAGCTCAATGCCGTTGAAAATTTTGCGACGGGCACCATTTCTACGGATGCCTTGAATGATACCCAAGTTGCTCTCGTTGCATCAGCATCCAAGGAATTACCAGGTATCAGTATTTCAACCTCATGGGATAGAAAAGTCCTAGATACTTCTTTGTCTTCAATTGTAGGTAGTGTATCAAGTGAAAAATCAGGTCTTCCAGCGGAGGAAGTGGATGCTTATTTGAAAAAAGGGTATTCTCTCAATGACCGAGTGGGGACTTCCTATCTTGAAAAGCAATATGAAGATGTTCTTCAAGGCAAACGCTCTGTCAAGGAAATCCACCTCGACAAACACGGAAACATGGAAAGTGTAGAAAATGTCGAAGAAGGAAGCAAAGGAAACAACATCAAACTAACGATTGACCTAACTTTCCAGAATGGTGTAGATGACCTACTCAAGAGCTACTTCAACTCAGAGTTGGGTAACGGTGGAGCTAAATACTCTGAAGGAGTCTACGCTGTAGCCCTCAATCCTAAAACCGGTGCAGTTCTAGCGATGTCGGGTGTCAAGCATGATGTCGAATCCGGTGAATTAAGTTCAGATTCACTTGGAACGATAACCAATGTCTTTGTTCCAGGATCTGTCGTTAAGGCAGCAACTCTTAGCTCTGGTTGGGAAAACGGGGTCTTGTCAGGCAATCAAACCTTGACAGACCAGCCGATTGTTTTCCAAGGTTCGGCTCCTATCAATTCATGGTATACCTTATCCTATGGCTCCTTCCCTATCACAGCAGTTGAAGCTTTGGAGTACTCTTCTAATACCTACATGGTTCAGACTGTGCTAGGGATCATGGGGCAGTCCTACCAGCCAAATATGATAGTCGCAACTGATCAGTTAGAAACTGCAATGGGCAAGTTGCGATCAACTTTTGGGGAATATGGACTCGGAGCTTCAACGGAGATTGACCTCCCAGATGAATCTACAGGATTTACACCAAAAGAATTTGATTTGGCCAACTATATTAATAACGCCTTTGGTCAGTTTGACAACTACACACCTATGCAGTTAGCCCAGTATGTCGCAACCATTGCAAACAATGGCGTACGATTGGCTCCTCACATCGTTGAGGGAGTTTATGGAAACAATGAACAAGGTGGCTTAGGTAATCTAGTTCAAGAAACAGCCACCAAGGAACTGAACAAGATCAATATCTCAGAAGCGGATATGGCTCTCTTGCACCAAGGTTTCTATCAAGTTTCGCATGGAACGAGCGCTCTGACAACTGGTCGTGCCTTTTCAAATGGCGCATCCGTTTCTATCAGCGGGAAAACGGGGACAGCCGAAAGTTATGTCAATGGCGGTCAAAAGGCTAATAACACCAACGCAGTTGCTTATGCACCAACCGATAATCCTCAAATAGCGGTCGCAGTCGTCTTCCCTCATAACACCAACCTAACAAATGGTGTCGGACCTTCAATTGCGCGTGATATCATCAATCTTTATAATCAACAACATCCAATGAATTAGAAAGGAACTTATGCTGTATCCAACACCTATTGCCAAGTTAATTGATAGCTATTCGAAGCTTCCAGGTATCGGGATCAAAACGGCTACCCGTCTCGCCTTCTATACCATTGGAATGTCTGATGACGATGTCAATGAATTTGCCAAAAACCTTCTATCTGCCAAGCGGGAATTGACCTATTGTTCCATCTGTGGTCGCTTGACGGATGATGATCCCTGCTCTATCTGCACAGATCCGACTCGAGACCAGACAACGATCTTGGTGCTAGAGGATAGTCGTGATGTGGCTGCTATGGAAAATATCCAAGAATACCACGGACTCTATCATGTCTTACATGGTCTTATTTCTCCAATGAATGGTATCAGTCCAGATGATATCAATCTCAAGAGCCTCATGACTCGTCTTATGGACAGTGAAGTTTCAGAGGTAATCGTAGCAACCAATGCCACAGCAGATGGGGAAGCGACTTCCATGTACCTATCTCGCCTGCTCAAACCAGCGGGTATCAAGGTTACCCGTCTGGCACGAGGTCTAGCCGTGGGAGCGGATATCGAGTATGCGGACGAAATCACACTCTTACGAGCGATTGAAAATCGGACAGAGTTGTAAGTGTAGACCAATTTACTAACTCCATTCATCTATACAAAAAATCAAGGAGACCGACTTTGTTTTTATCGGTCTCTTTTTATGTTTTTTTGAAGATCAGTATTAGCTTCAAGTTTTAAAAAAGAAGCAAATATGATATACTAAAGAACGAATATTCTATTAGAATTAGGACAAGTAATATGAAACAAACGATTATTCTTTTATACGGCGGACGTAGTGCAGAACGTGAAGTGTCTGTATTGTCAGCTGAAAGTGTCATGCGTGCGGTCAACTACGACCGTTTCACAGTCAAGACTTTCTTTATCAGCCAGTCAGGTGACTTTATCAAAACGCAAGAATTTAGCCAGACTCCAGGTCAAGAGGATCGTCTCATGACCAATGCGACTATTGACTGGGACAAGAAAATAGCGCCAAGTGCCATCTACGAAGAAGGTGCAGTAGTCTTTCCAGTCCTTCATGGTCCGATGGGAGAAGATGGTTCTGTTCAAGGATTCCTTGAAGTTTTGAAAATGCCTTATGTCGGCTGTAATATCTTGTCATCTAGTCTTGCCATGGATAAAATTACGACCAAGCGGGTTCTAGAATCTGCCGGAATTGCTCAAGTTCCTTATGTGGCCATCGTCGAAGGTGATGATGTGACTGCTAAAATCGCTGAAGTTGAAGAAAAATTGACTTATCCAGTCTTCACGAAACCGTCAAATATGGGTTCAAGTGTTGGTATTTCTAAGTCTGAAAACCAAGAGGAACTCCGTCAAGCCTTGGAACTCGCCTTCCAATATGACAGTCGTGTCTTGGTTGAGCAAGGAGTGAATGCCCGTGAAATCGAGGTTGGTCTCTTGGGGAACTACGATGTCAAGAGTACTTTGCCAGGTGAAGTGGTCAAGGATGTTGCTTTTTATGACTATGATGCCAAGTATATTGACAACAAGATTACCATGGATATCCCAGCCAAGATTAGTAATGATGTGGTAGCTGTCATGCGTCAAAATGCAGAAACAGCCTTCCGTGCGATTGGTGGCCTCGGTCTATCTCGTTGTGATTTCTTCTATACAGATAAGGGCGAGATTTTCCTTAACGAGCTCAATACCATGCCAGGTTTCACCCAATGGTCTATGTATCCACTACTGTGGGACAATATGGGAATCAGCTATCCAGAACTAATCGAGCGTTTGGTTGACCTTGCCAAGGAAAGTTTTGACAAGCGCGAAGCACATTTGCTATAAGAATGAAAGAGAGGGTAGAAGCCAGAACTATCACTATTAAGGTGAGTCGAGTTCTTGGACTTCAACCCTTTTTAAAGGAGTAGAAATGAAATTAACGATCCATGAAATTGCCCAAGCTGTTAGAGCTAAAAATGATGTTAGTCTTTTTGCGGACGTTCAGTTAGAAAAAGCTGAGTTTGACAGTCGTTTGATTGGACCAGGTGATTTGTTTGTGCCACTTAAAGGTGCGCGTGATGGTCATGACTTTATCGAAACGGCTTTTGAAAATGGTGCAGCAGTAACCCTCTCTGAGAAGGAAGTAGAAGGTCACCCCTACATTCTAGTAGGCGACGTGTTGACTGCCTTTCAAACTCTCGCAGCCTACTATCTTGAAAAAACGGCTGTTGATGTCTTTGCTGTCACAGGTTCAAATGGCAAGACAACGACCAAGGATATGTTGGCGCATTTATTGTCAACAACCTACAAGACCTACAAGACACAAGGCAATTACAATAACGAGATAGGACTTCCCTACACGGTTCTCCATATGCCTGAGGGGACAGAAAAGTTGGTCTTGGAGATGGGGCAGGATCACTTGGGTGATATCCATCTCTTGTCTGAATTGGCTCATCCTAAGACAGCCATTGTGACCTTGGTTGGAGAGGCTCATTTGGCCTTTTTCAAAGACCGTTCGGAGATTGCTAAAGGAAAAATGCAAATTGCTGATGGTATGGCACCAGGTTCTTTGCTTTTGGCACCAGCTGACCCGATTGTAGAGGACTACTTGCCTACAGATAAAAAAGTGGTCCGTTTTGGGCAAGGAGCAGAGCTGGAAATCACAGACTTGGTCGAACGCAAGGATAGTCTGACCTTTAAGGCCAATTTCTTGGAACAAGCCCTCGATTTGCCAGTGACAGGTAAGTACAATGCCACCAATGCTATGATTGCATCTTATGTTGCCCTACAAGAAGGAGTTTCAGAGGAGCAAATTCATCAGGCCTTCCAAAATCTGGAATTGACGCGTAACCGTACTGAGTGGAAGAAAGCAGCCAATGGAGCAGATATCCTATCAGATGTGTACAATGCCAATCCCACTGCTATGAAGTTGATTTTGGAGACATTTTCTGCCATTCCAGCTAACGAAGGGGGCAAGAAAATCGCTGTCTTAGCGGACATGAAGGAACTTGGTGATCAGTCTGTCCAACTCCATAACCAGATGATTTTGAGCCTCTCGCCAGATGTGCTGGATACCGTTGTTTTCTATGGAGAAGACATTGCCGAATTAAGCCAACTTGCTAGTCAAATGTTCCCAATCGGCCACGTTTATTACTTCAAAAAAACAGCTGACGAGGACCAATTTGAAGACCTAGTCAAGCAGGTCAAGGAAATCCTTGGAGCTAATGATCAAATCCTGCTCAAAGGATCTAACTCCATGAATCTAGCCAAGTTGGTAGAAAGTTTAGAAAATGAATGCAAGTGATTTTGCCAAGTATCTGCAAAGAATGATTGCCATTACAGATACTGGATTAACCTTTACAAAAGATCCTTTCGACCGCGAGCGTTACGAGGACTTGCGAAGCCTGTTATCTGAAATGTTGAATCAGGGATTAGATATAGATTCAGAAGAAGTGGCAGAAGTCATGAAACCAACTTTCGCTTACGCAACTCCTCTGATGGACGTCCGTGCTTGGATTGTTGAGGATGAAAAAGTATGTTTAGTTAGAGGAAAAGGGGAGGATAGTTGGGCTTTGCCAGGTGGATTTGGTGAAGTCGGTTATTCTCCAACAGAAAATATTCTTAAGGAAATTGAAGAAGAAACCGGTTTTACAGCAAAAGCTGAAAGGTTACTTGCAGTTTTTGATACCAATCGTTTTCAACTACAGAGCAAACAATATGCAAAGTTTGTCTTTGAATGTAAGCTTCTTGATGGACAATTTCAAGAGAATCAAGAAATTGCTGAGCTTCAATTTTTTGCCATTGATCAACTGCCAGTTTTGTCTGAAAAACGAATCACTAAGGAACAAATGGAGATTCTTTGGCAGGTTTATAAAGGTCAAAAAGAGCAATATATTGATTAGGTGATGATAGAGAAGTATGCAAATCAAAAAAAGGTATCTACAAGGTGCATTTCTGCAATACAAATGATATAATAGGTTGCGAATTTAAGACGCAAGTGTTCTATGAATAGCATAGAATCAAGTTTTTTCAAAAAATTTAAAAGCTGGAGAAAGTGAATTTTTTACTGCCTCTAGCTAGATGAACGAGGAATAGAATATGAATTTGTGGGATCAATTATTTACCACGCAGATATCAGAACCGCCCCAGTTTGAACTCCACTGGTATATTGGTTTGTTATGTTTACTGGCCTTTACTTTCTACGCTTCTTATCGTTTTCGCGACAAAGTGGCTTACCAACGATTTATTCAGATTCTTCAATCTGTTCAACTGATTGTTCTGTATAGCTGGTATTGGGGGAATCTCATGCCTCTATCAGAAAGTTTGCCCTTCTATCATTGCCGTGTAGCCATGCTTGTCTTGCTCCTGATCCCGGGAACCTCTAAGTACAAGCAATACTTTGCCCTTCTAGGAACCTTTGGGGCAACAGCGGCTCTGACTTATCCACTATTTGACCCCTACCCATTTCCACACGTGACTATCCTGTCCTTCATTATCGGACATGTGGCACTTTTAGGAAATGCACTCTTATACTTGTTTAAAAACTATGAAGCTTCCCTGCTCAACTTCAAAAATGTAGCGGTGATTACCTTCACCTTGAACGCTTTGATATGGGTTGTTAATTTAGTTGTCAGTGGGGATTATGGTTTCTTAACAAGACCGCCACTTGTTGGGAATCACGGACAACTTTTGAATTACCTTATTGTTTCGAGCGTTATCGTGATAGCAATTTGCGTAACAGCAAAATTGCTAGAGATTTTTTTACAGCAAAAATCGCAAGAATTTATTCAAGAGAAGGTCTAAATAGACCTTCTCTTTTTGATGGGTTATAAATATTATAGAATTGTTGACAAGAACATCAAAAACTTTTTCCAGAAGAAAAATTTTCTAATATTTTCTCAAAAAACATGCAGGAAATTTACGAAAAACTAAGCATGATTAGTTTTTTTGTGTTATAATATTCTTTGAATAGCTATGCCCAAACATAGTTATTAAATA
>CAUVMH010000045.1:0-11836 GCA_963552835.1 uncultured Streptococcus sp.
TCCAAGAGCAAGAGCTTAGGAGTAGACATGAGCGCTCGACCCATAGCCAACATCTGCTGCTCACCACCCGAAAGGGTTGCAGCATCTTGGTTTTTACGCTCTTCCAAGCGTGGGAAACGAGAGAAGACCTTTTTGAGATTGGCTTGATTTTCTTCACGATTTTTCTTAAGAAAAGCTCCCATTTCAAGGTTCTCCAAGACAGTCAAACCAGGGAAAATATGGCGCCCTTCTGGAACCTGTGAAAGCCCCGCAGCCACAATCTTTTGAGCAGGCACTTTTTGAATTTCATTACCTAAAAATTCAATCTTCCCAGCACTTGGGCGAACCAAACCAGAGATCGTGCGAAGGATAGTCGTTTTACCAGCACCATTGGCACCGATAAGGGAAACAACCTCTCCTTCGTTGACTTCAAAGCTGACATCACGGACAGCCTGAATCATGCCATAGTGGACAGATAGATTTTCAACTTTGAGCATGGACATTAGGCTTCACCTCCTAGATAAGCTTCAATAACGCGTTTGTCATTCTTAATCTCATCTGGTGTGCCGTGGGCAATCAAGCGACCGTACTCTAGTACGTAGATGCGCTCAGTTACTTCCATAACCAGACTCATATCATGCTCAATCAGCATGATAGTAATGTTAAATTCATTTTTAATCCGACGGATTAGGGCAGTCAGCTCAGCAGTTTCCTGTGGATTCATCCCAGCAGCTGGCTCATCCAAGAAGAGAATCTTTGGCTCTGTGGCAAGCGCTCGGACAATCTCCAGACGACGCTGTTGACCATAAGCCAAATTTTTAGCCAAGGTTTCTGCTTCCTTATCCAAGTCAAAGATAGCCAGCAATTCCAGAGCTTTTGCTTTCAATTCCTCTTCATTTTTATAAAATGCTGGAAGGCGGAAGAAAGAAGCCAGCACATGAGGTTTATGATGATTACCGAAAGCAATCAGTACATTATCCAACACAGTCAAATCTTTAAAAAGACGGATATTTTGGAAAGTCCGACTGAGACCCAGAGTTGCAATCTTGTAAGGTGTTTTACCATTCAGCAAATGACCATCCAAAGTAACCGTTCCCTCACTCGGTTCATAAACACCTGTCAAAAGGTTGAAAAGAGTTGTTTTTCCAGCACCGTTAGGCCCGATAAGACCGACCAGTTCCCCTTCGTTCAATTCCAGAGTCACGTCACTAACAGCTGTTAGTCCTCCAAAATTTTTGGTTAATTTTTTCACATCAAGAAGTGCCATTATTCTTTGACCTCCTTATTCTTTTTAAAGAGCTTAGCCAAGCTAAATTCCCAAGTACCAAGCAAGCCGCCTGGACGGAAAATCATCACCAAGATTAGGGCAAGTGAATAAACAATCATCCGAACACTTGAGATATCTTGTAAAAGCATATTGAGGATACCCAATACCACTGCCGCAACGATTGCTCCAGTCATTGAGCCAAGACCGCCAAAAACGACGATAATCAAGACATTGATTGTATTGATAAAGGAATAGTCTTTTGGTACAACAGAACCGACAAATCCAGCCTGCAAAGAACCCGCAATAGAAGCTGTAATGGCTCCAAAAACGAAAGCAATGACTTTAATTTTTGTTGTATTGACACCAACAGACTCTGCCGCAATCTCGTCCTCGCGAACAGACAAGGTGCTACGTCCGATAGGACTGCGGAGGAAGTTAAGAGTCAAAATAGTTGTAATTACGACAAAGACATAAACCAACTGCCAAGAGGTAAAGTTAGGAATGGATAGGATACCTGCCGCACCATTAGTTAGATCGCCTCCATTGACAATCAAAATCCGGATAATTTCAGAAACACCCAGCGTCGCAATTGCCAAATAGTCTCCCTTTAAGCGCAGGGTCGGAATACCAACAAGCAGAGCTACTGCACCTGCAATCACAGCGCCAACCAACATAGCAATAAAGAAAGTGCCATAGTTTGGAGATTTAGAGCCCATGATAGCTACTGCATAGGCACCAATGGCCATAAAGCCAGCATGCCCAAGCGAGAATTGCCCAGAAAAACCAACGATAAGATTGAGGCCAACAGCCAAGATAATATTAATCCCAATCTGCTCAAAGATTTGCAGATAGAAAGGATTGAGAATACCTGTGCTAGCAAGCACTGTCATCAATAGATAGCCAAAGAGGATCAGAGCAAGCCATAACGCATTTACTTTTAAATTATTTTTCATACATTACACCTTCTCTTTCACGTTTTTACCTAGAATACCAGCTGGACGAACCAATAGAATGATAATCAAGATCGCATACACAATCGCATCACGGAAATCTGACAGTCCAACTGCTGTTGCAAAAGTTTCCAAGAGGCCGATTACAAAACCACCCAAAGCTGCCCCAGGGATGATACCAATTCCTCCCAAAACTGCCGCAACGAAGGACTTGATACCTGGTGTCATTCCCATCAGTGGCTCAAGTGAGTTGTAGTAAAGAGCAATCAGCACCCCTGCTGCTCCTGCCAAGGCTGAACCCAAGGCAAAAGTAAAGCTGATCGTACGATTGACATTAATCCCCATCAGCTGGGCAGCATCGCTATCCACGGAAACAGCCCGCATGGCTTTACCCATTTTCGTCTTTTGCACAATAAACTGCAAACCAACCATGAGTAAAATAGAAATTCCCAAAATCATCAGTTGAATATTGGAAATCGAAATTGGCCCAAGCGTATAACGCACTGTTTTAATCACTTGAGGGAAGGAGCGAGTATTGGCACCTACAAAGAAGACCATCCCGTACTCCAAGAGGAAAGAAACCCCAATTGCTGTGATCAAAGCTGCAATCCGTGTTGAATTGCGCAGCGGACGATAGGCTAAGAATTCAATCACTACACCGAGGATTGCTGTACCAACCATAGATAAAATAAGGGCTACAAAGAAGTTTAGGTGAAGGGTGTTAATCAGGTAATATCCCATAAAAGCACCAATCATATAAATGTCTCCATGCGCGAAATTAATCAGTTTGATAATTCCATAAACCATGGTATAACCCAAGGCCAGAAGCGCATAAACACTCCCCAAAATCAATCCATTAGCCAATTGCTGAAGAAATTGTTCGAGCATTCCACACCACTCTTTCTAATATAAAATAAGAGCAGAAACAACAATCTCAGACGAAGCCTTGTCTTGCCGTCTCTACTCAAACATCATAAGCAAGTAATAAACAAGCCAAAGACTGGGAATGCTCCCAGCCTCAGACCCTTTATTCAGGTTTAACTGTCTCAACAGTTTCTACTTTACCATCTTTCAAACCAATCATCAAGGCTGTCTTCACAGGATTGTGATCTTTATCGATGGTAATAGATCCAGTAACTCCTTCAAAGTCTTTTAACTTAGCAAGGTTATCTTTAATATCTACAGATGTTTTTGCACCCTTAGATGCTTCTGCTGCCATATAAACTGCGTCATATGAAAGGGCTGCAAACATTGAAGGTTCTTCGTTATATTTAGCTTTGTAAGCTGCAACGAATTTCTTCGCTTTATCTGTCATGTCACCTGAAGTTGAGAAACCAGATACATAATAAACATTAGTTGCTGCTGCTGGAGTTGCTTGCTCAACGAACTTGGCATCGCTAAATCCATCAGGTCCAACGATTGTTTGATTGATTCCCAAACCACGAGCTTGGTTAACCAACTTACCAGCTTCTGTGTAATAACCTGGCACAATCAGTGCATCAAAGTCTTTACCTTTGATTTTTGTCAAAGCAGCTTGGAAGTCTGAGTCACCAGAAGCGAAAGTTTCTGTCGCAACGATTTCACCCTTGTATTCTTTCTTGAAAGCTTCTGCCATTCCTTTTGCATAATCGCTTGAATTATCATAGTAGAGAACAACCTTTTTAGCTTTCAAAGTATCAGTTACATATTTAGAAATGATTTTACCTTGGTAACCATCAGTAAAGGTTGCACGGTACAAATAATCTTGTTTATTTGTCAAATCATCTTGTGTTGCACTTGGTGTTACCAAAGGAACTCCTGCTTTACCAGCATTTGCAATTGCGGCAGCGACGGCACCTGAAGTTGCAGGACCAATGATTGTGTTAACTTTGTCTTGAGTTACCAAGCTTGTAGAAATAGTTGCAGCTTCTGCAGTTTCTGATTTATTGTCTTTATCAGTTACTTCGATTTTCTTGCCATCTACACCACCAGCTGCGTTGATTTCATCAACAGCAAGTTGAGCACCGTGTTGTTCTGCAGTACCGTAAGCTGCTACAGCGCCAGTTTCTTCAAAGTTGAAACCGAACTTAAGTGTTTTACCGATTTCTGTTCCAGTAGCAGATGAGTTGTTTGTAGAAACTTCCCCACAGGCTGCTAGAAGCGCAGCACTAGCAAAAGCTACAAGCGAAAGTGCAAATTTTTTCTTCATGAATAATCTCCTCTATTTTGTTTTTTGCTATGTTTGCAAATGATATAGTAAGAATATACCGAATTATCTGACAATTGTCAACCCAAAGAAGCCATTTTTTTAAATAATAGCGTTTTCTTGGTTTCTAAATAAACTTCCAACAAAATTCGTATCCAGATTTTGGATCTCGCAAGTCTGGATTTTTTTGATATAGGACTCTTTTGACAGGCTCTCCTTCAGAGAATCCGCCTGATCTTTTGCCACATAAAGCTGCAAATAACGGTGTTTCTTAGAATGATAAATAATATCTCCAACATGAGCCAGCTTCTTTGCATCGCGATTATAGTATAGATGAATGATGAAACCCATTCGTTCCTCTTTTTTAAACATGACAATCCTCTCTGGTCATTTGTACTCTATTGATTATATCAAAAAAAGCCCACAAATGGGGCATTTTTTCCTAGTTATAAATGAAAACTAGCTAAGATTATTATTAGCCATGATTTCATCGATGAAACCATATTCTAAGGTTTCTTGAGCACTCATCCAGTAATCACGTTCTGCATCTGCGTGAATTTGCTCAACCGATTTACCAGAATTATCAGCAAGAATTTGCTCCAAGGTCTTACGAGTCTTGAGCAAATGCTCTGCTGCAATGGCCATATCTGTTTGCTGAGTACCGCCACCAGTACCACCCATTGGCTGGTGGATCATATACTCTGCGTTTGGAAGCATGAATCGTTTGCCCTTAGCACCGCTAGAAGCAATGATAGTTCCCATGCTAGCTGCCATTCCCATGACAATCGTCTGCACATCAGACTTAATGAAGTTCATAGTATCTACAATCGCCAATCCCGCTGACACAGAGCCACCCGGAGTATTAACATAAAGATAGATGTCCTTGGTGCTGTCTTGTGCATCTAGGAAAAGCAATTGCGCAATAACAGAATTAGCCATATTGTCCTCAACAGGACCTGTCAGCATGATAATACGGTCTTTTAAAAGGCGTGAGTAAATGTCATAAGAACGCTCACCACGGCTGGTTTGTTCAATAACTACAGGAATCATGAATATTTTCTCCTTCATTCGATCTATTCATTATTATATCTTTTTGGTCAAAAAAGGTCAAATATTTGCTTTCTCTGTCGGATGACAGAAAGCAGCGCTGAGATTATCTTTGGTTTAGAAAGCACAAATCCACCGGTTTGGCAGAACTTTCCTTTTTGTAACTTCTAGCTATTATTTTGTACCAAAGAGGCGGTCACCAGCATCTCCGAGACCTGGAACGATGTAGCCGTGCTCATTAAGATGATCATCAAGGGCAGCAGTGAAAATATCTACATCAGGATGAGCATCCTGCAAGGCTTTAACACCTTCTGGAGCAGACACTAAGCAGACAAAGGTGATGTTGCTTGCGCCACGTTTCTTCAGAGAATCTACAGCCAAAATAGCAGATCCACCCGTAGCCAACATTGGATCGACAACAAAGATTTGACGTTGGTCAATGTCTTCTGGCAATTTTACCAAATATTCAACTGGCTTCAAGGTTTCTTCGTCACGGTACATTCCAATGTGGCCGACTTTAGCAGCAGGAACCAAGCTCAGGAGACCATCTACCATACCGATACCAGCCCGCAAGATTGGGACAATCGCCAATTTTTTCCCTGCAATCTGCTTTTGAACTGTTTTCGTAATTGGTGTTTCAATTTCTACATCTTCAAGTGGTAAATCGCGCAAAACTTCGTATCCCATCAGCATTGCGATTTCATCTACCAATTCACGAAAAGCTTTAGTAGAGGTATCTGTACGACGCAAGATAGACAATTTATGCTGAATGAGTGGATGAGCAATAACTTCAAGTTTTCCCATGATTGGATTTCCTTCTTTCATTTTATTCTTCTTATTATATCAAAAAAGAAGAAAAAAGGCTTGCAACAAGCAAACCTTTTCATCTATTTTGATTACTTTTTGATAGAAGAGTTTGATTTCAATTTAGGCTTTATTGATAGACTATTACACCAAACCTTCTAGGAGACCTCTCATAAAGTTCTCAGAGTTAAACTCGCCGATATCGTCAATTTTCTCGCCAAAACCAATCAGCTTCACTGGAATATCCAGTTCCTGACGAATGGCAAGCACAACACCACCGCGCGCAGTTCCGTCAATCTTAGTCAGGACAATACCTGTCACAGGCGTAATTTTTGAAAATTCTTTGGCCTGAACCAGCGCATTTTGACCAGTGGAAGCATCCAAAGCTAGGAAGGTTTCGTGCGGCGCTGCTGGATCCACCCGCTTGATAATGCGACCGATTTTTTCCAGCTCTGCCATGAGATTGTCCTTATTTTGCAAGCGACCTGCTGTATCAATCATGAGAATATCGACATTTTCAGCCTTGGCCCTTTCTAAACCGTCAAACACGACACTGGCTGGATCGCTCTTTTCTGGACCAGTCACAACAGGCACATCGACTCGGCGACCCCACTCAGCCAGCTGGGCAACTGCTCCAGCTCGGAAGGTATCTGCTGCCACCAGCATCACTTTTTTACCTTCTTGCTTGTATTTATAGGCCAATTTACCGATTGAGGTCGTCTTGCCTACGCCATTTACTCCGACAAAGAGCATGACAGTCAAACCGTTTTGGAAATTGATTTTTTCATTAAAGCGGCCATCTTTCTCATAGATATCGACCAATTTTTCAATGATTAGTTGGCGCAAGGCTTCTGGTTTCTTAGCATTTTCCAGGCGTGCTTCATAGCGCAAGTCCTCAGTTAGATTGGAAGCTACCTGCACACCGACATCACTGGTAATCAGCAATTCTTCCAAGTCTTCAAAGAAATCTTCGTCAACTGAGCGGAAATTAGCAAAGAAGGCATTGAGACGAGCACCAAAGCCAGTCCGCGTCTTTTTTAGACTGCGGTCATACTTGTCTTGAACACTCTCTTCTTGGTATTCAGTAGAACTCTCAGATGTTTCTGCGGGAGTCAGTTCTTCCTCTGCCTCTTCTCCATACTCGGTCGAGTCTACTTTTGAAGAAGTGCTTGCTTCCTGCTCACTAGATACTTCTTGCTCTGATTCGTAGTTAATTTGCTCTCTCGCTGCAGCCAAACGTTCCTGTAATTCTTGGTAATAATCTCTGCTTTCAGTCGCCGCTTCTGATTCGCTACTACTTTCCAAAGCTTGATTTGCTGAAGTTTCAGACTGCTCTTCTGCCTCAGCCAAAACTTGTTCAGGACTTTCCTCGTCTTCAAGCACTGGTTCAGATAAGTCAGCTTGTTGAGTAGTTGGGGCAAATTCCTGCTCAGAAATTGCTGAATCTGTAGACTCTATCTTCTCTTCTAACACAAACTCTACTTCCTGAGTTTCCGCTGTTTCTTCATTGGAAGCAGCAAGAGGCTGGGATTCTGCCTCAAATGGGACTTCAGTCTCTGTAGTCTGATAACTCTCCTCTGCCTGCTCCTCTAACTGGGGCTTTTCTTCAAGTTCCTCTTTTTTACGTCCAAAAAGACGGTCAAATAATCCCATTCTTTAGTTCTCCTTCAATACATATTTCCGAATGGCCCAAGCAACTGCATCTTCATCATTGGTCATCGGAGTGACAACTTCTGCGACTTCCTTGACTTCTGGCACAGCATTTTGCATGGCAACTCCTAGCCCAGCCCAAGCAATCATTGACAGATCATTGGCTTCGTCACCGCAGGCCATAACTTGGCTTTTATCAATTCCCAAGTGGGCAATCAGTTTCTCCAAACCAGTCGCCTTGTGGACATTTTTCGGTGACCATTCCAGCAGCATTTCCCGTGATTTGAAAATCTCATACTGGTCAAACAGTTCGGGCGCAATATGAGGAATGGCTGCATCCAGCGGTTCCTGAGCAAAGGCTGTGACGCACTTATTGTAGGTAATTTGGCTAGAAAGGTCTTCAAAAGCAATGGATTCAAAGTTCAGAGCTGGATTAAACTCCGCATAGAGCGATACTTGGTCTGATTGAATCTGATAAACCAAGCCCCCATCAATCGCATCCAGAGGCAGACCCAATTTCTCAGTCTCTTCATAAATTCTAGCTACATCATCGTAGGCAAAAACTGTTTTATCCAAAATTTCGCCTGTATTGCGCTGAACTAGACCACCATTAAAGGTAATGGTGTATTCATCTGCCTGACCATCAGTGCCCAGCTCATGCAGGAAAAATTCCATAGCCTTAAGCGGACGCCCTGTGGTCAATACAACTTTGACCCCCTGCTGCTGAGCCGCTTTGAGCGCTGCCAGATTCCCTTGAGAAATCTTTTTATCCGTAGTCAAAAGCGTCCCGTCCAAGTCCAAAGCGATCAATTTAATATCAGCCATTATAAGCCCTCCATGTAGGTCATAACAGATTGGGCCGCATGGTGGCCAATCACTTCTTTCGCAACTGCCAAAATTTCCGGCCGTGCATTTTCTGGTGCAATCGGGTGCCCCACCACCTGCATCATATGCAGGTCATTGAGGTTATCGCCAAAAGCCATGACCTGGTCCATTTCTAGGCCTAGCTTCTTAGCTAGCTCGACAAGAGCCACGCCTTTATCCACATAGTCCAGCACGATATCAATCGACTTATAGCCTGTTGTCATCGCCTTGACACCTGCGACATTTTCATTGACCCAGGCTTCGCCGTCGGCCACTGTTTCTTCGCTGAAATTGGTCGTGAATTTAAAAATCTCGTCTGTAATCTCACTAAAATCAGCAACTTTTTGGATATTTTCATTATAATTAGCGCTGAAAGAGAGATAAGTCGGATCTACTGTCTCTAGCACATAACAGCCTTTTTTCCCTGTCAGAAGCAACTCATTGATATTGACAAAAGGCGACTCCTTAAGCTTGTCAAATACCTTTAGATAAAATTCTCTTGGCATGGTTGCTTCGTATAGATCTTTTCCTTGAAACTCTACTAGGCTACCATTTTCTGCGATAAAGATAATATCATCCCGAACTTCATGAAAGAGCTTCTCAAGAGAGAGAATCCCTCGACCACTGGCAACAGCAAAGTAGATGCCCTTTTCTCTAAACTGAGCTAGCAGGTGCTTGAGCCGCTCCATATCAAACTGACCCTTGTCATCTAAAAAAGTCCCGTCCATATCTGTGGCAATGAGTCTTATCATACAATTATCTCCTTTTTTGAATTAGGGGTGTGCAAAGGGCATTTAGGGTATGCATCTTTTAAGGATTTAGGCAACCCCCATCATTTCTCATCTCTGTTAATCCTTTATATTATATCATAAAACTAACACTTCATTCCACAGATGAAAAACAGTCAGATCATATTTCTATGACCTGACCGTTTTTGATATTGTTTATACTATATCTATTTACTTTTTTATTTTATAAAATAACATCACATAAACTTTTTATATATTTAGTTATCCTAAATTCAATTTATGTTTTGCTATTTGGCAAATACGTTCTGGCGAAGCGTGGTCTACAAACTGACTTAGCAGTCTTCGAGTCGCCAGCTTCCAAGGTGTTGGTTTGCCTGGCGAATGGCTTTGATTTCGGCGTGCAGCGTGGCGTCTTGTTCCTTTTCACGTAAGTTATGACCACGCCCAATAATTTCACCATTCAAGACCACGACAGCCCCGATTGGCACTTCCGCTTGGTCATAGGCTTTCTGCGCTTCCTTCAACGCTTCCCTCATAAAGAATTCTTTTTCATGAAGTTCCATGTTCTTACTGATAGACGCGCTTCGTCACGACTAGACTATGCGGTCTCTCAAACTCCTTATCTAAGTAATCTTGGTACGTTCCTGGTGAAATAAATCCTCGGGCGCTTAAAATATCGGTGCCTGCTGTCCCGACAATCGTATCGGCTAGCAATACACAGTTGGTACTCATCACAAAATACGTCTTGAATTTTGAAGAGGTAAATTTATACAAGAGTGCATCTGCTTCTTGTTTGAGCTTGTAGGCATACATTGGTTCTTCTTTGTCGATTCCAGGATGCTTAGGTTTCACCATTTTCGGTGGATCCCAAGGCACTGTCAGCGACATCAATTTGGCGATTTCCTTATCGATGGCCGCGAGTTGTTCTGGAGACAAGGCAAGACCATATCCCAGTAGGGTCTTATGATTTTCGCGTTTACAAAATTCGATGTATTTTTCACGGTCGGCACTGAAAAGTACCCCGTCCCCCATCGTTCCAAAGAGGCGCTCCGAATTCGTATCGTAGTTTCCGAATGAAATAATGCGGCCCTTATAACACAGGTCGACATGCCCGATGGCTCCAAACCCGTCTTTTGTGACATGAATAAACATCTCTAAGTTTGGTTCTGCATTTTCTTTGGCACGGTCGTAAATTTCTGAAGCCGTTTCGCCTTCTCCAAGTTCCAACGCATCATTAATTTTTTGTAAGGTTACTCGAGGAATCAGTGCAGCAAATACAAGCGGCATCCCACGACGCAAGCGTCTGCGAAGGACTTTCTTTCCAACTTCGGCCTCGAAGAACCAGCCGTCCCGAATATTGCTAATCCCATACCCGATAAAATAGAGCGAAAGGAAGAACATTTGCAAATTGCCGTCGCCCCCAAGAGAAATTAAAGTGGCTACCCCGACAACTGAAAGCCAAATGGTATCAAAGAGCAAGCGAAATCGCGGGCGAATATCATCTTTGACATAAATATAGTATGTCACACCACTAATTCCCGCCTTCATCACTTCATTGAGTCCCATCAAGATGCTTACAATCGCAATCGGCAATGACAGGAAGAATTGATTTCCTGCTAAAAATCCGTAAAGGGAAAATTTCCCTATATTCAGCCATAACGGGTCTTTAGATGCCGCTTTACTAAACCAACGGAATAAGAAATTCCATAGTTCACGGGCCCATAAGAATGTTAAAAACAGACGTAACATCAATTCTGGGAAGCTTGGTCCGAATATAAGGAGCAATATCCCAGCAACAAGGAACGCAATCCCTTCAAAGAGGAGCTTTTTCCCCGTAATCCCTAAGTCGCTAATTTTCTTCATCAATAATACCTCCTACAGCTACCACTGGAGCAGCTTGTTCATGTTTCTCCATCCATTCTTTCACGAGACGGTAAATCACGGCAAAGATTGGTGTGAAGAAAATCATTCCTACTAAACCAAAGAGATTTCCACCGATTAACGTAGTAGCAAGGGTTAGAGCCGTTGGCAACCCTACGGAACTGCCGACAACCCTAGGATAGACGACATTGCCTTCCACTGTTTGAACGACCATAAAGACGACAACCGAAATGAGTGCTTGAATTGGGCTTTCTGTAAAGATGAAGAGCATTACGATTCCGCACGCCATAAACGGCCCGATATTCGGAATGAACGAGAATACTCCGGCCAGCACCCCAACAAGTCCTGCATATGGCAACCCTACAAGAGAGTATGCGGCAAAAATCATAACCCCAACAATTCCCGCCTCGATGATTTGACTCATCAAGAAACGGTCATACGTATCCACGATGACTTCCCC
>CAUVMH010000046.1:0-11757 GCA_963552835.1 uncultured Streptococcus sp.
ATGGATATACCTCGTTTATTTCCTTCTCCCGTTTTCATCAAAGTTTTTCTTCAATGCAATCTCTGTTGAAATCATCGCGCCAACTAAAGGGATTGTCTGAATCATCGTGATAATAAAGCCAACAGTACTCATTGTCTCCGTTCCCTTTTCAAAAACAATGGCCATGGCAATCACGGAGAGAGGTGCTGAAAGTAGTCCGCAAAGATACCATACTTTCCCAAAATATTGATTCGCAAACTTCCATGTTTCTTCATTCCTCATGGACCTTTTTGTTCGGTATCCGAATACATAATTGATTTCTTTCGGTGTTCTCCTGAAAAATAGCCAGCCAAATAAAAGCATAGTTAACGGAATAAGTAAAACTACGATTAGCATGAATATCCTAAATCCCATTTAAATTCCCTCCATTACTTTTACCTCTAAATGATAGATTCCGATCATGTCAGCAATCTGCTTGTCTTTTTGATCGATTTGATCCACTAGTTGAGTACGTTCACGCTCAAAATCATCGCGCAATTGCTCAATTTGACTTTGTAGCATTTTTTTACACGTGCGCTAGAACGTGCTATCCTATCAAATACATTTCTTACAAATCGCCCATTTGCATTTTTATTTTCAGGATTGTTACTATGTAATTCTAAATATTTTTTTAATGTTTCTTTTGCAGAATCATGCAAAATGTATTTATCATTTAATCTTTTTTCGTTTATAGCTTTAAGATTTCGTTTTTCGGAATCTGAAATATCCTTCTTGTCAATTTTTTTATTAGCTCTTTCAACTTGTTCTTTTAGATTTTTTTCTCTTACTTCTCTATCCTTTATATACTCGCTATTAGATTTTGCACCTTTACTTTTATTAAGCGATTCATTAGTTGCTGCTAAATTTTCCTTTTTGTTTGCTAAATCTGCAGTATCTATATCAGCAATCTTTCTCCAAGAATTTTCAAAAATTTGTTTACGTGCTACAACGTGATCCAAATTTGCGTTTTCATTTAATTTTAAAGTTTTTCCAGTATATTCATCCTTTAAATTTCCAGATTTTTGCTTTTCTTTCATAGCATTCTTTGCATCAGTATACCTTTTATCTTTCATTATTTTAGCACCCTCTTCTTTTGTATAACCATTAGGATGTTTATCGTTATACTGCTTAAGAAGCGTGTCACTTGTCATATCTAAACCAATTTGATTCGCAAATCGATCCCAGATTTCATCTAAAATAACATCTCCTAATTTATCTGGTGAACTAATCTCTTTACATTCTAGTTCTAATTTTTCGAGATTAGAAAACTCCATTGTAAATTGCTGTTCCAATAGTTCTTCTAATTCGTCATAGTTTATATTTTTAGACTCATCTACTTCTTCAGTACCCAATACTAATAATTCATTTTCCACTGCTTTCTCACTCCCCCTTCAGTGCTTCAAACTTCGCTTTCATGGTTGGATTTTTTCGCGTTAGTTTTTTAACCGAAACATCTTCCAACTTGTTATTAGCGAGGCGGAGTTGGTTTTCGGATGTGGTCAGGAACTTTTTGACCTCTTCCATGCGTTTGATGGCCTTGTCGATTTCATCAATAGCTTTACCAAAATTGGTCGAAGCAGAGTTGTAGTTTTTGGCAAAAGCCACTTTGAAGGCATCCAAGTCTTCTTCAAAATGCGTAATATCGATATTCTGTTCACGGACAAGTGCCAACTCTTGCTTGTATTTTAGGGAATTAAGCGCAGCATTACGCAAGAGACCAATCAACTGAATAAAGAACTGAGGACGAACCACATACATCTTTTCATACTCGTGACTGACGTCAACAATCCCTGTGTTAAAGTAATCGTTATCTGCTTCTAACATGGTCACCAAAACAGCATACTCACAGTTCTTCTCCCGACGGTCCTTGTCCAATTCCTTGTAGAAATCTGCATTCTTATGCTTTTTCTCCGTCCCATCCGCTTCGTTTTTCATTTCAAACATGATGGAAATAATTTCCACTCCATTTTCATCACATTCACGGAAGATAAAGTCTCCCTTAGATCCACGCGCAGAGACCTTGTTATCCTTCTCAAAGTAGGCATTTGGAAAGGCAAAACTACGAACCTTGTTAAACTCACTCTCTGCATACTGTTCCAAACTTTCCCCGATAGCTTTTGTGGATTGTTGGGCTTTGAAATTCTTATAGAACTCGACCTGTTCACTAGCTGCCTTGAGCTGAGCTTCGTAATTTTGCTTAACAGAAGCCAAAGATAACTCATTTTCCTTTTCCTGCAAGAGGAGCTGGTTTTTGACCCGATCACGCTCTCTTTCTAAATCAGAGAGAGTCTTTTGCAGTTGGTTTTCATGCTCTAAACGCAAGGTCGCCAATTGGTTTTCCAAGGCCTGTACTTCCTTGTCCTTTGCCAATAAAGCCTGATGACTTGTCTGTTCAACTTCTTTCTTGGCCAACTCTTTCTCTGTATCAAAGTTTTGGATTTGACTCTGCAATTGCGCAATTTCTTGGTCCTTCTGAGCCAGTTTAGTCTGTTGCTCATTCATAGACTTCTGCTCAACCAAGGCCAGCTCCTGCTTCATGCGATCGTGCAATTCCTTATCAAACTCAGCCGTTCTCACTTGGGATAAGAGTTCGGCATACTGACTCTCATTTACTGTAAAGACTTCCCCACAGTTGGGACATTTGATTTCGTTCATAACTTTCCTCTTTCTAGACTTCTGTAACCATTATATCATGCCTGAGGGAAAATCAAAAACAGTGAGTCGAAACCCACTGTTTATATCTGTTACTTTAAATTTTTTCCAAGGCTAAGCGCAAATCTTCAATCAAATCCTCTACATTTTCAAGACCGATAGACAAGCGAATTTGGTTTGGTGTAACACCTGCTGCTTCTAGGTCTTTTTCTGACAACTGACCGTGAGTGGTTGTCGCAGGATGGACAACAAGAGATTTGGCATCTGCCACGTTTGCAAGGTCAGAGAAGATTTCCAAATTATCAATTACCTTGCGAGCTTCTGCCTCTCCGCCTTTAACATGGAAGGTAAAGATTGAACCAACACCTTTTGGCAAATATTTCTCAGCCAAGGCATGATAAGGACTGTCAGCTAGTTTTGGATAATTTACCTTCTCTACCTTAGGATGGTTGACAAGGAAATCAACAATTTTCTCTGCATTTTGCACATGACGTTCAACACGAAGAGAGAGAGTTTCAAGCCCTTGGAGCAAGAGAAAGGCATTAAATGGCGACAAGGCAGCACCTGTATCACGAAGCAATTGAACACGAACAGCGATAATAAAGGCTGCTGCACCAACATCCCGAGTATAACTCAAGTTATGGTAACTTGGATCTTCCTCAACAAATTGAGGGAACTTCCCTGAAGCCTCCCAGTCAAAACGACCGCTATCAACAATCACTCCTCCAATAGTCGTACCATGTCCACCGATAAACTTAGTTGCTGAGTGAATGGCAATATCTACACCGTGAGAGAAGACGTTAATCAAATATGGTGTGGCAAAAGTGTTGTCCGAAACGAGAGGAATCTGGTGTTTATGAGCAATCTCGGCCAATTTCTCCAAGTCAGGAATGTTAATTAAGGGATTCCCCAAGGTTTCAATCAAGACAAGCTTGGTATTGTCATTGATAGCTGCTTCCACTTCTTCCAAATTATCCACATCCACAAAGGTTGTTGTGATCCCATAACGAGGAAGCGTTTCCTTCAAGAGGTTGAAGGTCCCACCGTAAATAGTTGACGCAGCCACCACATGGTCACCTGCGTGAGCAAGCGCCAAAATAGTGTAGGTTACAGCAGCCATACCTGATGCTGTCGCTAGCGCTCCAACACCACCTTCAAGAGCAGCTATTCTTTCTTCAAATGCCGCTGTTGTAGGGTTGGTAATACGAGTATAAATGTTCCCTGGTTTTCTCAAGGCAAACAGATCGGCACCTTCTTGCGTGTCATCAAAAACGAAGGATGTTGTTTGATAAATCGGTACTGCACGGGATTTAGTCGCTGGATCAACTACTTGCCCAGCATGTAATTGTAGGGTTTCAAATTTAAAATCACGAGTCATAAGACGACCTCCAAATAGCTTCATTAGGGATATTGTATCATCTTGGGCTAGTCTTTTCCAATACCGTTTTTCTATATTTTGATATAAGGAACAACTATGACTAGTCTTACACATCAAACAAAAAAGCACGATTAACTCGTGCTCATTTCTTTAATCGACATAAGTATCTTCATTTTTATTGAGGAAGGCGTATGGCAAGCCCATCAAGAGGCCTCCTCCGATAAAGTTCCCGACAAAGGTTACACCCCAGTGACGAAGAATATTAGGTATGTCAAAGTTAGCAATAGAATCTGCTGCAACACTAAACTTAACAATCGCAAAAGAAGCAAAGTTCGCAGCAATGTGTTCGTTTGTTAAGAATACAAACATGTAAATTGCTGATAAGACAAGCCAAAGTTTGGCCCCACCATCTTTCACCAAAACAAATGAAAGAATGGCAATGTTTACAAAGATATTGGCTAAAATACCTTCAAGTAAGACTAGCTCATTGGAACGCCCTAACTTCATCTCTACAACCCCTGAAATGAAGCTATCATGTGTTAGATTTGCATAGGCTGCAGAGTGGGCAAAGCCCCAACCTGCTATCAAAGCTCCGATGAGGTTGAACAAGGTACAGTAAAGCAAAATCTCAGCTGTTTTTCTCCAAGAGATTTTTTTCAAGAAACTACCAGCTGTCAAAAACATCATATTTGAAGTTACCAATTCAGCATTCAAGAAAACAATGTAGGCCAATCCCCAAGCAAAAACAAATGGGAAGAGAAAACGTCCACTACCTGGAGCGATCTTATTAATCAAGTCAGCCCCAACTGCACCTGCAGCCGTACTAAATGTCAGAAAAGCACCTGCAAACATGGAACGAATCGCATACTTAAACTTACTTTGGCTATAAAGACTTTCTTCTTGCAAGCAAATTCAATCTTTGAAATAAATTCTGAAGAGACCATAAAAAACTCCTAAACTTTTATTTGTGAATATTATAACATAAAGCACGCATTTTGAAAAGCCTTTCTTGTATACGTTTTCTACAAAGAAAATCAAGGCATTGGGGGAATTCCATAAATCTCTCCTTTACCCATTAACAGAAAAACATTTCAATGTTTCAAATTGATCATCCCAAAATTCAAACTCAAATAGGTGCCAGTCATCGAAGGTTTGCTCACAATAACTAACTGTTCCTTGATTGTAGTCAATGATAGGTTTCCCCAGCTTGTTCTTCACATCTTCCTCGCTGACTTCTCCATACATTTCCCTAAGATCAGCTAGCATAAAGTTGATAATTCTATTGAGATTTTCCTGATAATTTTTTGATAACAGTTCAACTTTATCTATAAAGTCACAATCAGGCTCTTTGTCCCAAACAAAGATCACTCCCTCATGCTCATAAGTGTATTGCTGTAAACTCTCATCAAAATTCATTGTTCACTCTCCAAATCATTATCATTTACTAAAAATTTAGTAACATTAATCAAAATGTTCACTCGCTTGTTGCACAAACTCGAAAATATTCAAAGATATGGGTTTCATTTCCAGTGAACCTAATGCCCCCAAATCATTCATATAAATAGTGTCGTCAGAATCTTTCTTTATAAAAAAAGCGACATCCCATCTTGCCTAATCAGGAAAAAATCAGGTTCCCACTCTTCTATTTAGTAGGTGAAGTTTCTTTCTAGCAAATCTAGTCTTGAGTATAAGGTGATGCCTGTATTCTCTATTATCAACTCTCCTGCCTTGTCAATTCTACTCAAGAATTTTGCGTATAGGTTTGGAAGTGCCAAGTCAATCTGATTATTCATTGACAGCTCCTATTCTATTTTTCCGGCTGTAAAAGTCCTATATCTCATCTTCACTTAGTTCTCTAAAATGTGAAATATGATATCCAAAATAACACTTCCCCCGATTTTCCTATGAAGATTCAGTGTCCAGCCATATTGGCAATTCCTCCCAAGAATATCATAGGAAGATCCTTGTCAAATGGAAAACTACTTGTTATGTCTTCTTTGAGCCTAACTAAAGACTTTTCTCTTAACCGACTCATTATCTATCCTCTCTTATGCCAGGCATCCTTCGGTTACTTACGATAAACCTTTCAACCTACTGACCAGTTTCCTTTCACATTGAAAAGATACCATTAAAGTTGAATGATCATCTTACAAGCATCATACATTATCAAGTTTTATAGCTTTCGATTTCTTCTCTACTCATTCCTACAAGTTCTGTCGTCCACAAGCCCACAATGTCCGACAAAACTGAATCACAGGTATATTCTTCTTCACCGTCTATATACTTACAGGAAAAGACAGGCTTCCTTGTCGCCGCTTGATAAAATGTCATGGCTACTTCTTCTAGTTTTTTAGGATTGAAATCAAGTGATAGTTTTTGAGCCATATTTCCTCGTACCAGATCCCAATTTTCCTGCATAGCCTGATAGCTTTCTCGTATTTTAGACACATAGCCCCTACAAAATGCTTTCAATAAGTCTGTGTTCTGATAAAGATACCGACAGCTAAAATCCGAAATACAACCTGCGTGAAGTAGGAATGTCAGTAAGTCATCCAGACTTTCTGCTACTCTCCCCACTTGGCCCTCACTTCCGATAAAGCCTATGCTGTTATCTTCGAGAAAAACATATTCTCCCCCACTACCGTCTTGAGCAAATGCCTTACAGGCAAGAGAGTATTCCTCATTGTTCCCTGAAAACTGAACTTCACTTATCTTGTCATAAAAATAAATATCACATTCAGTCATCAGTAAGGTCCTTAACTGTTCATTTTCTCTGACTTCTTGTAGCTTATCCATGATCATTCCTTTCTTAAACTAAACACTTATCCATCTATTACAATTCTAATATGATAGTTTTTAGTTTCATTCTTTAGATTCTTCACAAGGAGATCATTCTGTTTTGATTTGCCACAGAAAAATGATAGAGTCTTTCTGTTTTTCTGTTCAATAAACACATGATACCTTGCCCCATTCAATTTGACACTTCGAATATATTTGACTTCAATCCTTTTGATGTTATTCAGCGGAATGATTCTCTTCACAAATACAAAAGCATTGTGAATATAAAGTCTCCCATTGGCAATGTGAAACGGGGCAAAAAAATCACCACCACTACGACTGACAATTATAAAACGTCGCCAAAGGATTAGTAAAAGAATAGAGGCTAATAAGTAAAAGGCAAAACTAAAGACAGTACTTCCCCACATCGTTTTCATTCCAAACAAAAAATATTCGAACATGCATCATTCTCCTTTGACTGACGCTTCTATTTGACAAAAACCAGTGAAAAATACAATTCACTGGTTTTTGAGGTTAATAACGTTGTTTATATGGCTTATTAAAGGCGCTTAGGATATCATCAGATGTTTCAGAATAAGCTTTAACTTCTTTAAAATCACCTTTAACAATAATCCGCTCTGTCGCATTATAGTCCACACAGGTCACCAATGTGATTTCTTTAATACCATCACGATCTTCGATTTCATCTACTCGGTCCGGAGTAACGTGTTTAACTTCCGTAATCTCATAAGTATAAACTTTATCCTTATCAGTCAGATAAATTTTCATACCCGCTTTAGCGTTAACTAAAGGTGAAAAGAGCATTTGACTGGCATTTTCAGCAGTAAAGATATGGTGACTGGCTAGAGAATAGTTGCCCTCTCCCATTTTTTGATCTGGTTTCATGGTTCCTGCTCCGTAGAACAAGTTTACATTATCCAACCCTTTGAAAATTGGCAAGTTAATCTCCACTTCGGGAATAGCAATTCCTCCAATAACAGGAAGCTTCTGAGCGTCCCACTGAGCGGCTAGAACTGCTTCAGATGAAATAGATTTAACCGAATCAAAATCAAAATTTCCTTCTGTTTTGAGATTTTCATCTATATTTTCTTTAGTAACCTGATTGACTTGGTATTTATTGGTATTCCACACCATAAAGAGATCTCGAATCTTTGAATTAAAAATCAAAGCTAAGGATAAAAGAATTAAGAAAACCGCTAAAATATTGAGAAATAGATTCCTACGCTTATTCTTCTTACTTTTCGTTTTTTTATGAGACATTATGCTTTACCTTCTGTTTCGTTTTCAGTCCCAACTTCTTCTTTTTCTACCGCATCAACCGTTGTAAAGGTCACAATCTTGGCATCTTGGTCTAGACGCATCACCTTAACTCCCATAGTTGAGCGTCCTGTTTGTGAAATATTGGCAACATTTGTTCGAATCATGACACCTGTATCCGTGATAATCATCAGGTCTTCATCTCCTTTAACAGTGAGGAGACCTGCAAGAGGGCCATTTTTCTCAGCAACATTGGCTGTCTTCATTCCTTTACCACCACGACCTTTTGTTGGATATTCAGTTGCAAGAGTACGTTTACCATACCCTTTTTCAGTGATGATAAGGACCTCGTCCTGGTCAGTGATGACACTAGCACCAACTACAGTGTCTCCATCACGGAGGTTAACACCTCGGACACCTGTCGCGATACGGCTCATACCACGAACGGCTGATTGATTAAAGCGAACGGCATAACCAAACTTAGTACCAATGATGATATCTGTATCTTCTTCTGTCAGCAAGACATTAATCAGTTCATCTTCATCCTTGAGATTCAAAGCCTTAAGTCCATTTTGACGAATATTAGCAAATTCTTTAACACTGGTTCGCTTCACGATACCGTGACGGGTTGTGAAGAAAAGATAGGCGTCATCACTACGTTCAGATTTAACATTAATGATGGTCTGTATGCTCTCCCCTTCATCCAGCTTCAAAAGATTGACAACCGGCAATCCCTTGGCCGTGCGACCGTATTCAGGAATTTCATAACCTTTTAGTCGGTATACACGACCTTTATTGGTAAAGAAGAGCAAATGATCATGGGTGCTGGTTGAAACCAACTCACGCACAAAGTCATCATCCTTAACTCCCGTACCTTGGACTCCACGACCACCACGTTTTTGAGCAGTAAATTCACCTTGGTCCAAACGTTTGATATAGCCCTTGTTAGAAAGAGTGATTAAGACATCTGACTCCTCAATCAAGTCTTCATCTTCAAGAGTTAAGACTTCTCCAACCATCAACTCGGTACGACGTTTGTCACCAAATTTACGTTTTACTTCATCTAATTCATCTTTTATGATTTGCACTACGCGTTCTGGTTTAGCAAGAATATCGGTTAGGTCTGCAATCAAGGCAATCAATTCATCATATTCAGACTGAATCTTATCGCGTTCCAATCCTGTCAAACGACGAAGACGCATATCAAGGATAGCCTGACTTTGACGTTCAGAAAGCTTAAACTTGCTCATCAACTCAGCTTGTGCTTCCGCATCCGTTTCACTAGCACGGATGATGCGGATCACTTCGTCGATATGGTCTAGCGCGATTAAAAGGCCTTCTAAGATGTGCGCACGCGCTTCTGCCTTTTCCTTGTCAAAACGAGTACGGCGAACAACCACTTCTTTTTGGTGCTCGATATAAGCATCCAAAATTTGACGAAGGGACAAAATCTTTGGTACGCCATTTTGAATAGCAAGCATATTGAAACCAAAGTTGGTTTGCATCTGGGTCATCTTGAAGAGGTTATTGAGGATGACATTTGCAGAAGCATCACGCTTCACTTCGATAATGAAGCGAACGCCTTCGCGGTTAGACTCATCACGTACAGCTGTAATTCCCTCAATTCGTTTTTCTTGCGCCAAACGAACGATATGCTCATGTACCTTGGTTTTATTGACCATATAAGGAAATTCTGTTACCACGATGCGCTCACGCCCTGTCTTAGTCGTCTCAATCTCTGTTCGAGAACGGAGGACAATGGAACCTTTACCAGTCTCATAAGCTTTGTGGATACCTGATTTCCCCATGACAAGGGCACCAGTTGGAAAATCTGGACCAGGTAAAACTTCCATCAAGTCCTTAGTCGTCACTTCAGGATTGTCCATGACCAATTTCACCGCATCAATGGTTTCACCCAGGTTGTGAGGTGGGATATTGGTTGCCATCCCAACAGCGATACCAGTTGCCCCATTGACCAAAAGGTTTGGAAAACGAGCTGGCAAAACCAAGGGTTCACGTTCGTTAGCATCGTAGTTGTCTACGAAATCAACTGTGTTTTTATTGATGTCACGAAGCATTTCAAGAGCAATCTTGCTCATACGTGCCTCGGTGTAACGCTGCGCTGCAGCACCGTCTCCATCCATGGAACCAAAGTTTCCATGCCCATCGACAAGCATGTAACGGTAGCTCCACCACTGAGCCATACGAACCATGGCTTCATAAATAGATGAATCCCCGTGTGGGTGGTATTTACCCATAACATCCCCTGTAATACGGGCTGATTTTTTATGAGGTTTGTCTGGTGTAACACCTAGTTCATTCATTCCGTAAAGAATACGGCGGTGAACAGGTTTTAAACCATCTCGAACATCAGGAAGAGCCCGCGCAACGATAACACTCATAGCGTAATCGATAAAGCTGGTCTTCATCTCCTTTGTCAGATTGACATTCACTAAATTTCTATCCTGCATTAATAAATGCCTCATTTCACTATTAGTAATTAGATATATTATACCATAATTTGTCCTTCATTTCAGTCTTTGAAAACCACTAAAACGTTTACATCGATAACCGAATAGAATATTCGTGACAAAGTTTTTTAAAAGTGATAGAATGAAAGTGTCTGGGGATTCCCCTAAAAAAAAATGAAGGAGATGTTTAGATAATGACTTCAACTAAACAACACAAAAAAGTGATCCTTGTTGGTGACGGTGCCGTAGGTTCATCTTACGCTTTTGCACTTGTTAACCAAGGAATTGCACAAGAGCTTGGAATTATCGAAATTCCACAATTACACGAAAAAGCTGTTGGTGATGCGCTTGACCTTAGCCACGCCCTTGCCTTCACTTCACCTAAAAAAATCTACGCTGCTCAATACTCTGACTGTGCAGACGCTGATCTTGTTGTTATCACTGCAGGTGCTCCTCAAAAACCAGGTGAAACTCGTCTTGACCTTGTAGGTAAAAACTTGGCTATCAACAAATCAATTGTAACACAAGTTGTTGAATCAGGTTTTGATGGTATCTTCCTTGTTGCGGCTAACCCAGTTGACGTTTTGACTTACTCAACTTGGAAATTCTCTGGATTCCCTAAAGAACGTGTTATCGGTTCAGGTACTTCACTTGACTCAGCTCGTTTCCGTCAAGCACTTGCTGAAAAATTGGATGTTGATGCTCGTTCAGTTCACGCCTACATCATGGGTGAACACGGAGATTCTGAATTTGCGGTTTGGTCACATGCCAACATCGCTGGTGTAAACCTTGAAGAATTTCTTAAAGATACTCAAAACGTTCAAGAAGCTGAATTGATTGAATTGTTCGAAGGTGTTCGTGACGCTGCCTACACAATCATCAACAAAAAAGGAGCTACCTACTACGGTATCGCAGTAGCACTTGCTCGTATCACAAAAGCAATCCTTGATGACGAAAATGCAGTACTTCCACTTTCAGTCTTCCAAGAAGGTCAATACGGTGTTAAAAACGTCTTTATCGGTCAACCAGCTGTTGTTGGTGCACACGGTATCGTTCGTCCAGTAAACATCCCATTGAACGATGCTGAAACTCAAAAAATGCAAGCATCTGCTAAAGAATTGCAAGCAATCATTGATGAAGCATGGAAAAACCCTGAATTCCAAGCAGCTTCTAAAAACTAAT
>CAUVMH010000047.1:0-11164 GCA_963552835.1 uncultured Streptococcus sp.
AAACTCCATGACCGCATCCTACGCCCAGCCATGGTAGTAGTATATAACTAGGCAACAGAGCTTAAAAATTTTGTCCGAAACGACAATAAACTATGAAAGAAAGATAAAAAGCAAGCCGGAGGCTTGCAAGGAAGATATTGCCCGCCGTAGTGAAAGTTTCAGTAGCTTTTGCTACTGAAACAGGGGATTTTTGAGACAATAGGCTCATAAATAAGTGATGAAATCCCGAAGGGAGTTGCTCACGTCCCCACCACTTAAGGGGAATATCAAAAAAAATCAAAATTCGAATTAAAATTTAAGGAGAAAAACACATGTCTAAAATTATCGGTATTGACTTAGGTACAACAAACTCAGCAGTTGCAGTTCTTGAAGGAACTGAAAGCAAAATCATCGCAAACCCAGAAGGAAACCGTACAACTCCATCTGTAGTATCATTCAAAAACGGCGAAATCATCGTTGGTGATGCTGCCAAACGCCAAGCGGTAACAAACCCAGATACTGTTATCTCTATCAAGTCTAAAATGGGAACTTCTGAAAAAGTTTCTGCAAACGGTAAAGAATACACTCCACAAGAAATCTCAGCTATGATCCTTCAATACTTGAAAGGTTACGCTGAAGATTACCTTGGTGAAAAAGTAACCAAAGCAGTTATCACAGTTCCAGCCTACTTCAACGATGCACAACGTCAAGCAACTAAAGACGCTGGTAAAATCGCTGGTCTTGAAGTAGAACGTATCGTCAACGAACCAACTGCAGCCGCTCTTGCTTACGGTTTGGACAAGACTGACAAAGAAGAAAAAATCTTGGTATTCGACCTTGGTGGTGGTACATTCGACGTCTCTATCCTTGAATTGGGTGACGGTGTCTTCGATGTATTGTCAACTGCAGGGGACAACAAACTCGGTGGTGACGACTTTGACCAAAAAATCATTGACCACTTGGTTGCAGAATTCAAGAAAGAAAATGGTATCGATTTGTCAAACGACAAGATGGCTCTTCAACGTTTGAAAGACGCAGCTGAAAAAGCGAAGAAAGACCTTTCTGGTGTGACTTCAACTCAAATCAGCTTACCATTTATCACTGCTGGTGAGGCTGGACCTCTTCACTTAGAAATGACTTTGACTCGTGCCAAATTTGATGATTTGACTCGTGACCTTGTAGAACGTACAAAAGTTCCAGTTCGTCAAGCCCTTTCAGATGCAGGTTTGAGCTTGTCAGAAATCGACGAAGTTATCCTTGTTGGTGGTTCAACTCGTATCCCAGCCGTTGTAGAAGCTGTTAAAGCTGAAACTGGTAAAGAACCAAACAAATCAGTAAACCCAGATGAAGTTGTTGCTATGGGTGCTGCTATCCAAGGTGGTGTCATCACTGGTGATGTGAAAGACGTTGTCCTTCTTGATGTAACGCCATTGTCACTTGGTATCGAAACAATGGGTGGAGTCTTCACAAAACTTATCGACCGCAACACTACAATCCCAACATCTAAATCACAAGTCTTCTCAACTGCGGCAGACAACCAACCAGCCGTTGATATCCACGTTCTTCAAGGTGAACGCCCAATGGCCGCAGATAACAAGACTCTTGGACGTTTCCAATTGACAGACATCCCAGCTGCTCCTCGTGGTATCCCACAAATCGAAGTAACATTTGACATCGACAAGAACGGTATCGTATCTGTTAAGGCTAAAGATCTTGGAACTCAAAAAGAACAAACTATTGTTATCCAATCTAACTCTGGTTTGACTGATGAAGAAATCGACCGCATGATGAAAGATGCAGAAGCAAACGCTGAAGCCGATAAGAAACGTAAAGAAGAAGTTGACCTTCGTAACGAAGTAGACCAAGCTATCTTTGCGACTGAAAAGACAATCAAGGAAACTGAAGGCAAAGGATTCGATGCAGAACGTGATGCTGCCCAAGCTGCCCTTGATGACCTTAAAAAAGCTCAAGAAGACAACAACTTGGACGAAATGAAAGCAAAACTCGAAGCGTTGAACGAAAAAGCTCAAGGCCTTGCTGTTAAACTCTACGAACAAGCCGCAGCTGCTCAACAAGCTCAAGCAGGAGCAGAAGGCGCACAAGCAACAGGGAACGCAGGCGATGACGTCGTAGACGGAGAGTTTACTGAAAAATAAGATGCAAAGCCCGTTAAAACCTCACAGTGAAAATAGGAAATCTAACGCAGAAACTTTAGTTTCTAGGAAGATTTGTCTTTTTCACCAAGAGGTTAGGGCGTGCTCGATTTAGCATTACTAGTTTGATTTTTAAAACTAGAACGTCGTAATGATAAGAAGAAATCCAGAGGTTGCAACCCAGCCTCTGTTTTTCGGTAAAATAGAGGATGTTGCGTATGAAAAAAGTACTTTGTATCATTTATCCTAATTTTTCTCTTTATGAGATAACCGCTTTAACAAGTACTTTAGCTCTGTCTTTTGACATCACGATTGATTATGTCGCTTCAGATTATTCGATAGTTATATCTGAGGATGGCTTGCCTTGTCGGCCTACAAAAACATTGGATCAAGTACGTATAGAAGAGTATTCTTGTATCATTTTACCAGGAATGGTAAACATAGGGCCTGCTCTACAGGATGAAAAATTAGATTCTTTTTTGAGAGAACTCGGTGAGCAGGATATCTTAATTACAGCAATTTCTTCTGCGCCCATTTTGTTAGCGAAAGCTGGCTTGTTGAATGACACGAAATTTACTGGTGGGATTTGGCAAAACTTCTTTGACTATTTTGAATTTCTTCCTCGGGAAAATTTCAAAGCAAAAGCTGTCCTGCAAGATAAAAATATCATTACTGCTATTGGCTTTGCACATCAAGAGTTTGCAAGAAAAGTGATTCTTGGTCTAGGTTTGGCAGAAAATACTGACAACTATTTTAAAGAACAGAACGAATATTCAGAAGAGGACTTGATTTTTACTCTATCGGACAAAGAGTTTGATGAAGTGAAGCAGAGTATAGAAAATACCCTCTAATGATTTACTTATAAATTATAGAAAGGAACAAGGGTGTTCGTAACTGAACACGGGTTCCAAAATTTCTGACTCAATATAAAAGAAAGGAACTGAACCCGACTTAAATCGTGGTTTGATTCACAATATCAATAGAAAGGAACAAGGGTGTTCGTAATTGAACTCGAGCGGAAAGCTTGGAAATTAGATAAACCTCCTAAGAAATCAGGATTTCTTGTCGATTTCCTAAATTTCAGTTGCTTTCTGTTCGCTCTTAGTATCTTGTATGAACAATACTGAATTTTATGATCGTTTGGGGGTGTCAAAAAACGCTTCGGCAGACGAGATCAAAAAGGCTTATCGTAAGCTTTCTAAAAAATATCACCCAGATATCAACAAGGAGCCTGGTGCTGAGGAAAAATACAAGGAAGTTCAAGAAGCCTATGAGACTTTGAGTGATGACCAAAAACGTGCAGCCTACGACCAATATGGTGCTACGGGTGCCAACGGTGGATTTGGTGGTGCTGGCGGTTTTGGTGGATTTGACGGAGCAGGTGGCTTCGGTGGTTTTGAAGATATCTTCTCAAGTTTTTTCGGAGGAGGCGGAGCTTCGCGCAATCCAAACGCTCCTCGTCAAGGGGATGACCTCCAATACCGTGTGAATTTGACTTTTGAAGAAGCCATCTTCGGAACGGAAAAAGAAGTGAAATACAACCGTGAAGCAAGCTGTCGTACCTGTAACGGATCTGGAGCTAAGCCAGGAACAAGTCCAGTCACCTGTGGACGCTGTCATGGTGCTGGTGTTATTAACGTCGATACGCAGACTCCTCTTGGTATGATGCGTCGCCAAGTAACCTGTGATGTCTGTCATGGTCGTGGAAAAGAAATCAAAGACCCATGTACAACTTGTCACGGTACAGGTCATGAAAAACAAGCTCATAGTGTACATGTGAAAATCCCTGCTGGTGTGGAAACAGGCCAACAAATCCGCCTAGCTGGTCAAGGTGAAGCTGGCTTTAACGGTGGACCTTACGGAGACTTGTATGTAGTGGTTTCTGTGGAAACTAGTGATAAGTTTGAACGTGAAGGAACGACTATTTTCTACAATCTGAACCTCAACTTTGTCCAAGCAGCTCTTGGTGATACTGTGGAAATTCCAACCGTGCATGGAGATGTTGAATTGGTTATCCCAGAGGGAACTCAGACTGGCAAGAGATTCCGTCTACGTGGCAAGGGAGCGCCAAGCCTTCGTGGCGGAGCCGTTGGTGACCAATATGTTACAGTTAATGTTGTAACTCCTACAGGCTTGAACGACCGTCAAAAAGCAGCACTTAAAGAATTCGCAGCTGCAGGTGACTTGAAAGTCAATCCAAAGAAAAAAGGCTTCTTTGACCACATAAAAGATGCCTTTGAAGGAGAATAAAATAAAAAGAGCCGATGGGCTCTTTTTTGTTATCATTGAAAATTTAGTGTCGAAAAATCATTTTCCAGTTAGTCTATTATTTGTACTTGTGAGTGAGCAAGCCAGCTGCATCCATCTCCTGGATGAGTTGCTTGATTTCCGCTTCTTTGCCAGGCTTAATGGTGACGGTATCAATGTGTTTGATCGCTGAATTATCCTGAATATCTACCAAGGTCAAAGCTTTTTCATAGAATGCGATTCCCTTTTTTAGACTTTCTTGATCTTTCCAATTTAGAATTGTGTAAGAAGAATTTGATTTCTTTCCTTTTTCTCGAAAATACTTCTCGCCTTCCTTTTCTAAAAATTGTATTAAACCATGATTGAACAAGTTGTCTCCTACCTTATAGTATGAAATATCTCCTGTCTGGAGGACATAGACTTTGAGTCGGTTTTTGGTGAGGTTAGGACTTTCTTTTAGGACGGGGTGGCTATTGACAACTTCTTCTGAAAAAGTAACATAGAAATTTAAGCCTCCACCCTCGAATTGATACCTTCCATTTGATTCTACTTTCTCAGGAGGCATGTCAAGAGAGATAAATATTTGTTTTAAGGATTCATTTCCTTTTTGGATGTCACTCGGTGAGGCCTTGAAAAGATTCATCAGTAGTAGAAATGCTAGAGCCGTCAGAAGGCAGAGACAGCCACAAGGGATCGCGATGACCTGCGCTAGAACTTTTAAAAACTGTTTCACTTTCATTCCCTCCCTTTTCTGTTCGAATCTAGTAACCCAAAAAGGATTTAAGGAAACTTGGAGGCTCTCTTATTCTTGTTTTTCTTCTTGGAGGACCGCCATTCTAGTTTGGAAATCCTTTTCCAAGACTTTGAATTTATAGGTTAAATCTTTTTGGTATTCCTTGATAAGGGATTTTTGTTGGTCGATGATTTGTAGGCTGTTTTGGATGATATCCAAATCATCTTTGATAGCTTCGACGCGGTCAGTTGTATCTAGCACTTCATCCTGAATGGCTTGGCGATTTTTCACGACAAAATAACTTCCAGCTGCAGCTCCTGCAAATAGCAATAGATTGGATAGTTTCATGGCAACTCCTTAAGCATTTTTAATGGTTTCAGCGACTTGGGCGAGTTTGTCAAAGTCTGGTTCGTGGGCGATAAAGTCAATCTTAAGGTCATCTTCTGCACTGTAGCGAGGTACGAGGTGCACGTGTGTATGAAAGACCGTTTGACCCGCGACTTCCTCGCAGTTGGCGATGATATTCATACCAGCAGCTTTGGTAGCTTTCATAACTTTTTGAGCTACTAGTGGCACTTGGGCAAAGAGTTGGCTGGCACTTGCTGAATCCATCTCCAAAAGATTGCGATAATGTTCTTTTGGTACGACTAACGTGTGTCCAGGCGTTACTTGAGAGATATCAAGAAAGGCAAGAACCTGCTCATCCTCGTATACTTTTGAAGCAGGAATCTCCCCTGCGATGATCTTACAAAAAATGCAATCTGACATAAAATCCACCTCTACTGTATTGAATTTTGATATAATATAGCTACATTATACCAGATTCGGAGAAAATATGTTAGAAATTAAAAACCTGACAGGAGGCTATGTTCACGTCCCTGTCTTGAAAGATGTGTCCTTTACAGTTGAAAGTGGGCAGTTGGTCGGTTTGATTGGTCTCAACGGTGCGGGGAAATCAACGACTATTAATGAGATTATTGGACTTTTGACACCTTATAGTGGAGAAATCAAGATTAATGGCCTAACCCTGCGAGAAGATGCGACTAGCTACCGCAAACAGATTGGCTATATCCCAGAAACGCCTAGCTTGTATGAGGAATTGACCCTCAGAGAGCATATCGAAACGGTGGCTATGGCTTACGGTATTGAGCAAAATGTGGCTTTTGAACGCATAGAACCTTTGTTGAAAATGTTCCGCCTGGACCAAAAATTAGACTGGTTTCCTGTGCATTTTTCAAAAGGGATGAAGCAGAAGGTCATGATTATTTGTGCTTTTGTCGTAGATCCGAGTCTTTTCATCGTTGATGAGCCTTTTCTTGGTCTTGATCCCTTGGCGATTGCCGACTTGATTCAGCTTTTGGAAGTAGAAAAGCAAAAAGGCAAGTCCATTCTCATGAGTACCCACGTGCTGGACTCGGCGGAGAAGATGTGTGACGCCTTTGTTATTCTCCACAAGGGGGAGGTGAGGGCTCAGGGGAACCTCCAGCAACTCCGTGAAGCCTTTGACATGCCTGAAGCGAGTTTGAATGATATTTACTTGGCTCTGACCAAAGAGGAGGACCTATGAAAGACTTGTTTTTAAAGCGAAAGCAGGCTTTTCGTAAGGAGTGTGTCGGTTATCTCCGTTATGTTCTCAATGACCACTTTGTCTTGTTCCTGCTGGTTCTCATCGGTTTTCTAGCTTACCAGTACAGTCAACTCTTGCAAGATTTTCCTGAAAATCATTGGCCTATTCTCTTGTTTTTGGGAATTGTATCTGCCTTGCTTTTGGCTTGGGGAGGAATCGCGACCTACATAGAAGCACCTGACAAGCTCTTTCTCTTAGTCAGTGAAGAGGAGGTCAAGTTGTACCTCAAAGGGCAGACGTCTCGTTCATTGGTTTTCTGGACAATTGTTCAAACCCTCTTTTTACTCTTATTTGCACCCTTGTTTTTAGCCATGGGCTATGGCTTGCTAGTCTTTCTCGTCTATGCGCTTTTATTAGGAGCTGGGAAATACCTCCTCTTTCGCCAAAAATCCAGTAAATTTTTCACTGAAACTGGACTGGACTGGGATTATATCATTGCCCAAGAAAGCAAGCGCAAGCAAGTCTTGCTTCGTTTCTTTGCTCTCTTTACTCAGGTCAAGGGCGTTTCAAACAGTGTCAAGCGTCGCGCTTATCTGGATTTCATCCTAAAGACTGTTCAAAAGGCGCCAGGGAAGATCTGGCAAAACCTCTATCTTCGTTCTTATCTGCGAAATGGAGACCTCTTTGCCCTCAGTCTCCGCCTCTTGTTCTTATCCTTGTTAGCTGAAATCTTTATCGAGCAGTCTTGGATTGCGACAGCAGTGGTTGTCCTGTTTAATTACCTCCTGCTCTTCCAGTTGTTGGCTCTCTATCGAGCTTTTGACTACCAGTACTTGACCCAGCTCTTTCCTTTAGAAAAGGGTGAAAAAGAGAAAGGACTACAGGCAGTTATCCGAGGATTGACAGGTTTTGTTTTATTAGTTCAACTGATAGTTGGTTTGATTACCCTCCAAGAAAAACTAGCCCTTCTAGCCCTGCTTGGAGCTGGACTGGTTTTACAAGTCTTGTATTTGCCTTATCAGGTAAAACGTCAGATGCAAGACTAACATTGCTTAAACAATACAAAAAGAAGTTGAGTTCAGTCTGTCTCAGCTTCTTTTATTTTCTACAAGATAATAGTTGGTCCGTAGAGACTTAGCTTGGTTTTGACTTGGTCAAAGTGGAAACGGTCATAGGCCCGCCAAGCGGCGCGAGTAGGAGCATCTGGATTGAGAGCGCTGAGACCCAGGAGAAGACTGGAAGTCTGGTAAAATTTTTCCAGCTCAATCAAGAATCGATTATCCACTGTCTCAGCCTTCGCTAGAAAGTCAAGGATATTGTCCAGCTGCTCCTGAAAGCGGACATCGTCAGCTGTTGCCTGTTTGCAGACTTGGTAGGCTTTGTTTAAGTCAGTAATCAAAGTATGAGCTCTTTTAATAGGGTCTGTATCTGTCATGAGAATGCCTCCTTTGTGATGGTTCTAAAGCTGTTTCAAGTGATTGTCTTTCTATAATCATAGCTTATCACTTTTAATTCTTTTTTTATCTTCAAATCTTTAATTGTCATTGAAATTTCCTGAATGGTTATTGCAGGATTTTATGATAAAATAATTGTAAGATTATCATAGCCATTTTGCGAATGATTCGACACTTTAGGAATTTTTGAGAACCGTTTAGGATTTGGTGAAAAATAGTTTCTAGATTTATGCTATCCTCTTTTTAGGAGGTTTTATCCATGAACTACATTATCATCCAAAAAGAGAAAGAAATTTTCAAATTAAACATAGAGGATATCTACTATATCCAAACGCATCCAAGCAAAGCCCATACCGTGCAGATTGTTACAGAAAACGCTAGCTTTGATCTATTTCAAAATTTAAGCAATCTTGAGAAACAATATGGAGAAACCTTGACGAGATGTCATCGAAATTGTCTGGTTAACCTTGAACGGCTAAAATCCATGGATATCCAAAGAAAGACTCTTTTTCTTGGAGAAGAAGGTCGATATGCTGTTCAGTATGCCAGACGTCGCTATAGAGATATTCGCCAAAGATGGTTGAAACAAGGAGAGTAAGAAGATGAGAATATTTGTTTTAGAAGATGATTTCTCCCAACAGGCTAGGATTGAAACGACGATTGAGAAACTCTTGAAAGAACATCATATCATTCCCAGCTCTTTTGAAGTCTTTGGCAAGCCAGACCAACTTCTGGCAGAGATGCATGAGAAGGGAGCACATCAGCTATTCTTTTTGGACATTGAGATTCGAAATGAGGAGATGAAAGGCCTAGAAGTGGCAAGAAAGATTCGGGATCGAGATCCTTATGCCCTGATCGTCTTTGTGACGACTCACTCGGAGTTTATGCCCCTGTCCTTTCGCTACCAAGTGTCTGCTTTGGACTACATTGATAAGTCCTTGTCGGCGGAGGAGTTTGAGTCTCGTATCGAGACAGCTCTTCTCTATGCCGATAGTCAAGACAGCAAAAGCCTGGCGGAAGATTGCTTTTACTTTAAATCAAAATTTGCTCAATTCCAGTATCCTTTTAAAGAGGTTTACTATCTCGAAACGTCTCCTAGAGCCCATCGTGTTATTCTCTATACCAAGACGGATAGACTGGAATTTACGGCGAGCCTAGAGGAGGTTCTCAAGCAGGAGCCTCGTCTCTTGCAGTGTCATCGTTCTTTTCTCATCAATCCTGCAAATGTGGTGCATTTGGATAAGAAAGAAAAACTGCTTTTCTTTCCCAATGGTGGAAGTTGTCTAATCGCGCGTTATAAGGTTAGGGAAGTTTCTGAGGATATCAATAATTTGCATTGAGCTAGGAGAATTTATGAATATTGCTTGGATATTATTGTATACACTTATTACTAATGGGCTAGAAATTGTCATTTTCTTTAAGGTAGATGGAATTGATCTTACTTTCGAGAGGATTTTTAAGGCCTTTCTTCTGAAATTTCTCCTAGGGGCCATTTTTGCGACTTTTCAATTTTTAGCTGTGAGTGAATATTTGTCATATTTTATAGAACCTTTGTTTGGCATAGGGTTATCTTTCTTATTGTTAAGAGGGCTTCCTAAAAAACTCCTTTTCTTTTATGGTCTCTTTCCAATGATATTGGTGAATCTCTTTTATAGAGGTGTTTCTTATTTTGTTCTTCCATTTTTGGGACAAGGGCAAGTATATGACAGTTATTCATTTATTTGGTTATGTATAATGATTTTCAATTTCTTCATTTCTCTAGTCTTTTTGAAATGGTTGGACTATGATTTTACTAGTTTGAGAAGGGAGATTCTAGATAAGGGTTTTCAAAAGTCTCTGACTAAAATTAACTGGATAATGGGAACCTACTATCTAGTTATGGAAACTCTGTCTTTCTTTGAATATGAACAAAGCATTCAATCAAAGATTGTTCGCCATCTGATCCTAGTGTTTTACATGCTCTTTTTTATGGGGGTTATCAAGAAGCTGGATACCTATTTGAAGGAAAAACTTCAGGAGAAACTGAACCAAGAACAGGCCCTGCGCTATAGAGATATGGAACGGTATAGTCGGCATATAGAGGAGCTTTATAAGGAAGTTCGGAGCTTTCGTCATGATTATGCCAACCTCTTGACCAGCTTAAGCCTAGGCATTGAAGAGGAGGATATGGAGCAGATAAAAGAGATCTACGACTCCGTCTTGAAGGATTCTAGTGAAAAATTGCAGGACAACAAATATGACCTTGGTAGATTGGTGAATATTCGGGATCGTGCCCTCAAAAGTCTCCTCGCAGGAAAATTTATAAAAGCCAGAGAAAAGGATATTGTCTTTAATGTCGAAGTTCCTGAGGAGATTCAAGTTGAGGGGATGAGTCTACTTGATTTTCTAACCATTGTGTCTATCCTTTGTGACAATGCTATTGAAGCTAGTGCAGAGGCCAGTCAACCTCATGTTTCAATCGCCCTTTTTAAAAATGGGGCACAGGAGACCTTTATCATTGAAAACTCCATCAAAGAAGAGGACATAGATGTTTCTGAAATCTTCTCTTTTGGAGTTAGTTCTAAAGGGGAGGAGAGAGGAGTTGGTCTTTATACCGTTATGAAGATAGTGGAAAGTTATCCCAATGCTAGTCTCAATACTATCTGTCAAAATCAAGTCTTTCGTCAGATACTTACTATGATGCATACAGAATGATGAAAATAAGACCGAGAGTTCTTGTATCTCGATCTTATTTTTTTATAGTTGTATTGGCTGATGAAGTCCTTGTGTGATGTTATGAGAATATCTATTAACGCTATATAAGAAATTTTCCCACCATCCTCCACCTGTAATCTGGTTGAGTTCAGTAGTTGTTAGTTCTTGAAATGAAGTTAGGTTTTGATTCTTATCCATGTTACGATTCTCCTTTTTGATAAGATAATAAATAGTTCTAGAGTGTTATCTGAAAATTAATCAGAATGTGTTAAAATTTTATCTTTGAAATAATCAAAATATGTTTTCTTTGCAGTTACACTAGTGACGCGACCTTGTA
>CAUVMH010000048.1:0-10850 GCA_963552835.1 uncultured Streptococcus sp.
AAATCAACAATATGGAACGCGTTCTCAGAAAGACCCACATCAAACGCCTTAACAAGGGCGAATGTTCAACACAAGCTGGGGTCAACTTTATTGACATCATTTCCCATTACACTCGTGTATCTGACCATGCTATGAACCTTGCTGAAAAGGTCATTGCTGAACAAATCTAATACTCTTCGAAAATCAAATTCAAACCACGTCAACGTCGCCTTGCCGTACTCAAGTACAGCCTGCGGTTAGTTTCCTAGTTTGCTCTTTGATTTTCATTGAGTATAAGTACCAAGAAGCTATCCTGAATGGGATGGCTTTTTTTGTCTCCTCATCAAGAATGGCTTTTCTGACATAAAAAAATGCTTTGATTCACAATGGAATCAAAGCATTTTAAAGAGTTCTCCAAACATGATAGCAGAAACTGCAGTGCCCCTGTACTTGGCTTCTTCTCTTTTGATAAAGCGCGCCAAGTTGATCAATTCAGGTGCTGGGTGTTTGGGATTTAGAAGCAATTCACGGGTGACCAGTCCTGAAAGTCGGACTGCTAGTAATTGCTCATTTGTAGTGGGTAGTTTTTTAGCAGTCTCTAGGAGAGCAGCAACTAAATCTTCACTCAAACCCTGACGAGCATGGTTGTAGAGATCTCTTATAAGGCTTTCTAGGTTTGGTTCTGCCATCTCCTGACCACCTCCCTTATGTTTAATAATGTTTAATCAAATCAACCGTTGAACGATCCAATTTTTTCACCAAGGCTTGCAAGAAAGCTTGGGCTTCTAGGAAGTCATCCATCGCGTAGAGGGTTTGGTGAGAGTGGATATAACGTGCACAGACACCGATAGTTGTAGAAGGAACACCGCCATTTTTCAGATGAGCTGCTCCAGCGTCCGTTCCGCCTTTTCCACAGTAGTATTGGTACTTGATTCCAGCTTCTTCAGCCGTTGTCAAAAGGAAATCCTTCATACCTGGGAGAAGCAAGTGACCTGGATCGTAGAAGCGAATCAAGGTTCCGTCCCCAATCTTACCCTGGCCACCATAAACATCACCAGCAGGTGAACAGTCAACTGCCAGAAAGACTTCTGGGTCAAACTTGGTTGTGGAAGTATGAGCACCACGCAGACCAACTTCTTCTTGGACGTTAGAGCCAAGATAGAGTTCATTTCCGAGTTTTTGACCTGATAAAGCTTCAGCTAGCTCGCTTACCATGAGGACACCGTAGCGATTATCCCAAGCTTTTGAGATGATATTTTTTTCATTGGCTGTCAAGATAGCGGAGCTATCAGGGACAATGGTGTCACCCGGACGGATACCAAAGCTTTCTGCCTCAGCCTTGTCTGCAAACCCACCATCAAAAATAATATCTGAAATTGCTGGCATAGTTGGTCCACCTGTTCCACGAGTCAAATGTGGAGGGACAGAACCTGAGATCACAGGAATTTCACGACCGTCACGAGTAAAGAGTTTGAAGCGTTGGCTGCTGACCACCATAGGATTCCAGCCACCGATTTCAACCACACGGAAGGTACCGTCTGGCTTAATCTCACTGACCATAAAACCAACTTCGTCCATGTGAGATGCGACCAAGACGCGTGGTGCATCGGCTGCTTCTGAATGTTTGATACCAAAAATACCACCCAAGCCATCTGTCACTACTTCATCCACGTGTGGTGTCAACTTTTCACGAAGATAAGTCCGGACAGGCGCTTCATGACCTGAGATTGCAGCAAGCTCTGTTACTTCTTTGATTTTTGAAAATAATGTTGTCATATCAGTTCCTTCTTTCTGTCCTCCATTTTACCACTTTTTATAAGAGAAGGATAGTGGGAAGGTGGATTGGTTTTTACTCAGTTTTTCCAATAAAAGAGAGTGGCAGATGTAATTTCAGGAATTTTTCTTTCTTTTTACATTAAATTGTCAGAAAATTTATTGACAGATTAAAAAAATCGTGTTACATTTATATCCGCAGGTATCTTTCGATACCAAATCTACACGAAAGGACGGGGTATGAAACTCTCTCATATTTTAACAGGCTTACTTCTACTCCTAGTCTTTCTCTCCATTACCATTGGAACCAGTGATTTTTCTTGGGAAAAATTCTTTGCTTTTGACCAGCAGACCTGGCTTCTCTTTCAAGAGTCGCGTCTTCCAAGAACCATCAGTATTCTCCTCGCAGCCTCCAGTATGAGCATGGCAGGACTCCTCATGCAGACCATTACCCAAAATCAGTTTGCTGCACCAAGCACAGTTGGAACGACTGAAGCCGCCAAACTGGGAATGGTGCTAAGCCTCTTTGTCTTTCCGTCTGCGAGTCTGACCCAAAAGATGCTCTTTGCTTTTGGCTCATCTATTTTATTTACCCTCTTCTTCCTGGCCTTTATGACTATTTTTTCTGTAAAGGAAAGGTGGATGTTGCCCTTGATCGGTATCATCTATAGTGGGATTATCGGTTCTATCACAGAAGTTATCGCCTATCGTTTCAATCTGGTTCAGAGTATGACGGCCTGGACCCAGGGTTCCTTCTCCATGATTCAGACCCATCAGTATGAGTGGCTCTTCTTAGGCCTCATCATCCTGATAGCCGTTTGGAAATTATCCCAAACTTTTACCATCATGAATCTAGGGAAAGAAACCAGTGAAAGTTTGGGGATTTCTTACTCCCTACTGGAAAAACTGGCCCTCTTTCTCATTGCATTAACGACAAGCGTCACCATGATTACCGTGGGTGCCTTGCCTTTTCTCGGGGTCATCGTTCCCAATCTGGTCCGCAAGCGCTATGGAGATAACCTGAGTCAAACCAAACTCATCGTCGCTCTGGTCGGAGCCAATCTGGTTCTAGCCTGCGACATCCTCTCTCGAGTTCTCATTCGGCCCTATGAGCTGTCTGTCAGTCTCTTGCTAGGAATCATCGGTAGCCTCTTCTTTATCCTGCTTCTATGGAGAGGGGGACGAAAAGATGCAGTTTAAAAGCAAACATACCAAGCTCTTCTGCCTTCTCATTATTCTGGCCATCGTAGCTTGTCTCCTCTACTTTTGGCCTATCACCCAGCTGTCTGCCTTTGCTTGGAAACTTCGTTCTCAAAAGATTGTCGTTTATCTCTTGGTAGCTATCGCGACAGGGATTTCGACCATTAGTTTTCAAACCCTGACGGAAAATCGCTTCCTGACACCTAGTATTTTGGGAATCGAATCCTTCTATGTCTTGCTACAAACCCTGCTACTGGTTTTTGAAAGCAAATTTCTACAGCTTGAAAAGTCTCCTGTCTTAGAATTTTTAATCTTACTTCTTGTCCAATCCCTCTTCTTTCTTGCCTTACAAGGCTACTTGAAGACACTGATGAAACAAGATCTGGTCTTCATTCTGCTAATCTGTCTAGCACTCGGAAGTCTCTTTCGAAATATCAGTACCTTCCTCCAAGTCCTGATGGATCCAAATGAATACGATAAACTGCAGAACAGTCTCTTTGCCTCCTTTCAGCATCTCAACACTTCCATCCTAGCCATCGGTTCTCTAATCATCCTCGCTTTGACAATCTTTTTCTTTCGAAAAGCAGTTATTCTGGATGTCTTGCACCTGCAAAGAGAAACGGCTCAGATACTGGGACTCGATGTTGAAAAAGAACAGAGAGAACTCCTCTGGGGCATCGTACTTTTGACCTCAACGGCAACTGCCTTGGTAGGACCTATGGCCTTCTTCGGCTTTATGCTGGCCAATCTCACTTACCTGATTGTCAAAGATTATCGACACAAGTTACTCTTTATCGTGGCTATTCTGATTGGATTTATTAGCTTGACCTTGGGGCAAGCCCTCATTGAACGAGTCTTTGCACTGGAAATTCGCATCAGCATGATTATCGAGAGTGTGGGTGGCTTCTTATTCTTTATCTTACTTTATAGGAGGGCACGTCGGTGAAACTGGAAAACATTGACAAATCCATTCAAAAACAGGATATTTTGCAAGACATTTCGCTTGAAGTCAGTCCTCAGAAACTGACAGCCTTTATTGGTCCAAATGGTGCTGGAAAATCAACTCTCCTCTCCATTATGAGCAGACTAATCAAGAAGGATCAGGGAATTCTCAGTATCAAAGGTCGTGAAATTGAAAGTTGGAATTCGCAAGAACTGGCTCGAGAGCTTACCATCCTAAAGCAGAAGATCAATTACCAAGCCAAATTGACTGTAGAAGAACTGGTCAGTTTTGGACGTTTTCCCTACAACCGTGGTCGACTGAAGGCAGAAGACTGGGAAAAAATCCGAGAAACTCTGGACTATCTGGAACTGACAAACTTAAAAGACCGCTACATCGATAGTCTGTCTGGTGGACAGCTCCAACGTGTCTTTATCGCCATGGTACTAGCCCAGGATACAGACTTTATCTTGCTGGACGAACCACTTAACAACCTCGATATCAAGCAAAGCGTCAGCATGATGCAGATTCTCAAGCGACTGGTGGAGGAACTAGGGAAGACCATTATCATAGTCCTCCACGATATCAACATGGCCAGCCAGTATGCAGATGAAATTGTTGCCTTCAAGGACGGTCAAGTCTTTTGCAAGGGAACGACTGCTCAAATCATGCAGGCTGACCTGCTCAGTCAACTCTATGAGATTCCTATCACGCTAGCTGATATCAATGGCAAAAAGATCTGTATCTATAGCTAGTAACGCAAAAACTCGAGTTAGAGAACCCTCTGTCTCTTAGCTAATAAGCCTATCTAAGAGACTCCCTACATCGTTATCACATTTTAAAAAGGAGAAATCATGAAAACATCCCTTAAACTTTATCTTACTGCCCTAGTGGCCAGCTTCTTGCTCCTACTTGGTGCATGTAGTACAAATACAAACTCAAGCACTAGCCAGACAGAGACAAGTAGCTCTGCTCCAACAGAGATAACCATTAAAAGTTCACTAGACGAGGTCAAACTTTCAAAGGTTCCTGAAAAGATTGTGACTTTTGACCTCGGTGCTGCGGATACTATTCGTGCTTTAGGATTTGAAAAGAATATCGTCGGAATGCCTACAAAAACTGTTCCGACTTACCTAAAAGATCTTGCAGGAAATGTCAAAAATGTTGGTTCTATGGTTGAGCCAGACCTAGAAGCCATTGCTGCTCTTGAACCAGATCTAATTATCGCTTCTCCACGTACCCAAAAATTCGTAGACAAGTTCAAAGAAATTGCTCCAACTGTTCTCTTCCAAGCAAGTAAGGACGACTACTGGACTTCTACCAAGGCCAACATCGAATCCTTAGCAAGCGCCTTTGGTGAAACTGGTACACAGAAAGCCAAAGAGGAATTAGCCAACCTAGACAAGAGCATTCAAGAAGTCGCTACTAAAAACGAAAGTTCTGACAAAAAAGCCCTTGCTATCCTCCTCAATGAAGGAAAAATGGCTGCCTTTGGTGCCCAATCTCGTTTCTCTTTCTTGTACCAAACCTTGAAATTCAAGCCAACAGACACTCAATTTGAAGACTCTCGCCACGGACAAGAAGTCAGCTTTGAAAGTGTCAAAGAAATCAATCCTGACATCCTCTTTGTCATCAACCGTACCCTTGCCATCGGTGGTGACAACTCTAGCAACGATGGCGTCCTAGAAAATGCCCTCATCGCTGAAACTCCTGCCGCTAAAAATGGAAAAATTATCCAACTAACACCAGACCTCTGGTATCTAAGCGGAGGCGGTCTTGAATCAACTAAACTCATGATTGAAGACGCACAAAAAGCTTTGAAATAAGCAAGAGAACCCAACATCAAATGATGTTGGGTTATTTTTCTTCTTGGTTTCGTTTGAGTGAAAAGTGGTCTGGTACGGGATCCTTGCCTGTTTTCGACCAGGGATGGCAACGTAAAATCCGAGCCAAACCCATCAAGACACCCTTGAAGCCATGTTTTTCAATAGCCTGGATCATGTAGTTGGAACAAGTAGGCTCAAAACGACAAGAGGGGGGAAAGACTGGTGAGATAAAACGTTGGTAAAAGCGTACTGGCGCTATTAAGATTCGTTTCATTATTTTTTAGTTACCGCCATGGTGTGTAGTTGGCTGATTTCTTTTTTGTTAAGGCGACGAGATTCTCCCGGACGAAGGCCTGTCAAATCTAAGTGTCCAAAACGTGTCCGAGACAACTTATCCACTTGAAGACCGACAGCTTCAAACATCTTTTTAACTTGGTGGTTACGTCCTTCGTGAATGGTCAACTGTACCACAGAGCGATTTTTAACTGGATCCACTTTGAGAATTTCATAAACAGCTGGCTTGGTTTTCTTGCCATCAATCTCAAGTCCGCGGGTCAAGGGACGGAGATTGTCCTTATTGGCCACACCTTTAACACGCGCGACATAGACCTTGTCAATCTCATTACGAGGGTGAATCATCTCATCCGTAAAATCCCCATCATTAGTCAAAATCAAAACACCTGATGTATCCCAGTCCAAACGTCCAACTGGGTAAATACGCTCTTTTACATTTGGCAAGAGATCCACAACAGTCTTGCGACCCTTGTCATCTGTCACACTGGAAATCACACCGCGTGGTTTGTTAAGCAGATAGTAGACTTTTTCTTCGTTGTAGATGGGCTGACCCTCAACTTCGACCTTATCTCCAGTCTTAATAGTCGTTGCGAGTTCACGTACCACTTGGCCATTAACCGTCACTAAGCCTTGCTTGATCAACTCTTCTGCTTTTCTCCTACTGGCCACACCTGCGTGGGCAATATATTTATTGATTCTCATCTTCTTCTATCCTTTCACCAAATAATTGGCTTTCTTGAGCCTGAATCTCAAGCTCATCAATCACTGGCAGTTCTTCCAAATGGTTAATTCCCATGTAATCTAGGAAATAATCCGTAGTCACATAGAGGTTGGGGCGGCCCAACACTTCTTTTTTCCCGTCTTCCTTTATCAAGTCAAAAGCCTGCAACTTTGCCAAAGCCCCACTCGAATTGACCCCACGGATAGCATCAATTTCTATCCGCGTGATGGGTTGCTTGTAGGCAATGATGGACAAGGTCTCAAGAGCAGCCCGAGACAAACTTTGGTTGATGGGTGCCTTGGAGTATTCCTTCAAAATCGCTGCAAATTGAGGCTTGGTGACCAATCTGTAAGCTCCACCTGTCTCGATTAGGGACAAGCTCGAATCTTGGTCTTTTTCATACTTCTGGGCTAATTTTTCTAAACTCTGTTGGATGCCTGTCGGTGGAAGTGATAGGAGTTCAGCCAACTGACGAACCCGAATCCCATCTTCACCTGCTACAAACAAGAGCGCTTCTATTTCTGCTAAAGTACTCATCTTTCCTCTCTATCAAGTCTAGCTTTGTGCCTCTTGACTTTCTTCCTTCTTTTCCATGAGATAGATATCTCCGAAACTCTCCTCTTGCACGAGGATCAGTTTCTGGGTTTTGATTAACTCTAAGGTCGCCAAAAAGAGGGTAATGACCTCTTGGACATTCTGGGCTTCCTTGAACAAATCCTGTAAGCGCAACTGGTCTCGTCCAGACAAGGACTCTTTTACGATGACCATCATGTCCTCAATCTTATACTCATCCCGCAAGATGGTCGTGTGGTTCTGAGCGAACTCCTCTTTTTTCTTGGCTAGGATATTTGAAAAAGCCAAAAAAAGGTCAATAGTCGTCTTGTCATGCACAAGCTCCGCATCCTCGTAAATCAACTCTGTCGGTGCTTTGGAATAGTACTGGGCCCGATCTTGGTGCTTAGCCTCCAAGTGCTCACCCAAGAGTTTGAACTTGCGGTATTCTTCGATTTGGGAAAGGAGATCCTGCTCCAGGTCATCCTCCAAGTCTGTCACTTCTGCCACCTTTGGAAGGAGTTTGCGGCTCTTGATTAGCATTAACTGACTGGCCATGACCATGTACTCACCAGTCACTTCCAGACGCATAGCCTGCAGGGTTGAGACATAGGCTAGATACTGTTCGATGACTTCTGTAATGGGCACATCGTAAATATCCATCTGATACTTGGAGACCAGGTGCAAGAGCAAGTCCAGGGGCCCTTCAAAATCTTTTAATTTAATATCCATTATCTATATTTTTCTAAGGTCAGGACTGTTTTTAATCCTAATTTTTTTGCAATTTCGTACAAATCGACCTTGTTTTCTATTTGTCTTAGAATGAACTGTTCCCGCAAGGCTTGGGCTGATAAGGTTGGGAAACCTTTCTCCTTGACAAAAGATTCTAGCTGACGAAAGGCCCACTGACGAGAATAGGCTTTCCCTCCCCTTTCAAAAAGATAGGTCTGCCCCATCAAGGGTTCTAGCTCTGGAATCAAGGTCGTGGGAATGGTAACAATCCTCTGTTGGGAAGCCTTGTTGATTCTCAACACCTGAAAATCAAGATTGATATCCGCAATCTTGAGGGATAAAATCTCACTTGGTAACAAGCCCATTTCCAAGATAAGAAGCGCCAGCAAGCGTCCTTCTGAATAATTACTTTCCTGCCAAAAAGAGTCTAAGTTTAGAATCTCTGGTTTTTCAGTCTTCTTTTCAGCTTGCTTGGCTAATTCCAGACGGTAAAAACTGTCCACCTCCCCTTTTTGATAGAGAAAGTAGAGAAATTGGTTACAGGCCGAAAGTTTTCGCTTCTGGGCGCTGATTTTTAGATTGGCTAGCTGGGCTTGGTAAATCTTGAGACTAGTTTCAGAGATCCGCTCACCTACAATGTCTAAAAATTGCTCCAGATCATACTTATAGGACTGCTTGGAATTGGCAGACAAACCCTGCTTTCCCTCTAAAAAGTCTGAAATCCTATCTCTCATTTGCATCGAATCTCATATTCCTTACTAAAGCCATGCAAAAGGGCATTAACTGCCTTGAGGATGGACTTGCGCGTGATGATTCCTTGGAAAATTCCTTCATCATCTACGACCGGCAAGAAAGGTTCATCTACCAGTTTATGGAGGACTTCAGTGATGTTATAGTCTGGAGCGACGACTGCTACGTCCGTCTTGGTCATATTGACGATATCTGTCGTTGCCATCTGTTCATCCGTCAAACCTTGCTCCATTTGATAAGCCAAAATGTCTCTCAGACCAATGGTTCCGACAAAGCGTTTGTCAAAGGTCACAACAGGTATACGAGTATAAGTGATTTGGCTCAGCACCAAAATTGCATGATCAGCATTATGGGTATCAATCAAGGCAGCTAGATTCTCGGCAGGGGTTAGAAAAGTTTCTTCCTGCTCCAATAAAAATGCTTCAAATTCCTTGGCAATCATCGAGTAAACTCCTTGGACAAGCCTGGATAAACCTCATGATCACGTGTCAAAAAGTCTACTTTGAAATAGCTGTCATCAATCTCTACACGGGCATAGAGGCATTCTCTGATGGTTCCTCGTGGTTGGCTGATGGAGCCTGGATTGAGAAAAAGCGTCTTTCCTTCCATCCAAGCATTTGGCACATGCAAGTGACCATAGAGACAGATATCAGCATCTTCTTCCTGAGCCCAGTAGTCCAACTTTTGAAAGTTGAAATTGATATCAAACAAGTGTCCATGAGTCTGGATGATCTTGGTCGGACCAAGTTGAGTCACCAAACGTTCTGGGTAGCCAGCATAAAAGTCCATATTTCCTTTGACGACATGGATGCCTTCCCAGAGCGGAGAGTCTGGACGGAGTTCTGAGTCACCATCGTGAAAAATGGCATCAACTTTACCCAGATAGCGGTTACGGATTTCTTCCACAATCAAGCTATCGCCATGAGAATCACTCATTACAATGATGGTTTGCTTTGCCATGATGGAAATACCTCCAAAAGTTTCTTAACGGCTAAGGCACGGTGGGATTGGCTATTTTTTTCTTCAAGGGTTAATTCAGCTGCTGACTTGCCTGTCTCTCCCACAAGGAAAAGAGGATCGTAGCCAAAGCCATTTTCACCCTTAGGTTCAAAGTTGATATAACCTGGCCAGTCAGCTTCAACCACCAAGCTTTCCTTGTTTGGACTAGCTACGACTAGGGTTGTGTGGAATTGAGCCGAACGGTCCTTGAGATCAAAGACCATGGCCAATTCGTGCAAGAGCTTGGCATTGTTTTCACGATCAGTTGCTCCTACACCAGCGAATCGCGCTGACCAGACTCCTGGCAAACCGCCAAGGACATCGACTTTGAGACCTGAGTCATCTGCCAAAACCATCTTGCCTGTTAATTGGGAAATGGTTTCTGCCTTGAGGCGGGCATTTTCTTCAAAGGTCATGCCTGTTTCTGCTACTTCAGGTAGATCTGGGTAGTCATTGAGGTTTTCCACGTCGTAGCCTAACTTATCAAAGATAGCTCGGAATTCCTTGGTCTTGCCTTCGTTGCGAGTCGCAATGAGCAGAGTTTCTCTAACCTTGCTAGTTTCAAAGAAGGCTTCTACATCGACTCCTTCTTTAGGCAATTCGACATGCAAAAGCTGTCCATTTTCAATCAAGAGCAGAGCTCCCTGACGTTGGATAACTTCCAAGTTTCGGCCTGCTTCTGCATTTAAAATCTCAACAATAAAGGAGAGCAGACGGTAGTTAGAAGACCAGCGCATCACCGTTATCGTAATTGGAAAGCCATTTTCCTCATCACGAAAAATCCGCGCCAAATCCATAAAATCAAGCTCAAGAGGATCTTTGATGAGACTGTAGATGCCTCCATAGACGTCCCAGACACCAACATACCAGTCCTGGTCATCCTTGTATTCATAAATTTTGTTTGTCATAAAGTTACATGCTCCACATGAATCTCTTTTTCCAGCCATTCTTCACCAATTTGAGCAAAGCTTTGGCTATTAGCTGTTGTGTAAAAACGATGTTGAAGAGGTCCCGCATCTCGGCTACGATTGATTTCAAAATAGTTAAGCAAAACCGAGATATCCCGTACACACTCTGCCCCACT
>CAUVMH010000049.1:0-10668 GCA_963552835.1 uncultured Streptococcus sp.
AAAATCTCTTCAAACCACGTCAGCGTCGCCTTACCGTGGGTATGGTTACTGACTTCGTCAGTTCGATCCACAACCTCAAAACAGTGTTTTGAGCAGCCTTCGGCTAGCTTCCTAGTTTGTTCTTTGATTTTCATTGAGTATTATTCGCTTTTTACTCGTTTGACATAGTTTGCAATTGGATAGTTTACTGGATCCAAGGCCAACTCCTTGTCTTGGACCAGCTGGGCTAGATGGTAACCGATGATCGGCCCCGTTGTGAGGCCTGATGAACCTAGGCCGCTAGCCGCATAGACACCTGCCAATCCTGGCACCTGCCCAAAGAAAGGTGAGAAATCACTGGTGTAGGCACGGATTCCCACACGCTCACCAGATGATTTTGCTTCTGCCAAGGCTGGGTAGTGAGGCAAGGCTGCCTCCTCCATTTGTTGGAGCAAGGTTTCATCCACCGTCAAATCATATCCCATATCATTTTCGTGGGTAGCGCCCAAGGACAATTTCCCACCTGTAAAAGGGATCAAATCCCACTCCCCTTCTGGCATGACAACAGGGTGAGATGCTAGGTCTTTGGAGAGCTGATAATTTCGGAGTTGTCCTTTTTGAGGACGAACATCTACCTCATATCCTAAAGGTTCCAAAATGCCCCCCAACCAAGCTCCTGTCGCCAAAATAACCTGATCAAACATCTCTTCACCAATCTGGTAACCTGATGCTAAAGGTGTCAGACTCACTTTTTCTTTGACCAGCTTGACTTGACTAGCTTCTAGCAAACGAGTCACTAAGAGGTGGCCATCTACTCTCGCCCCACCAGAAGCATAGAGCAGGCGGTCAAATCCCTGCAAACCAGGGAATAATTCATTTGCAGACGCTTGGTCTAAAATGGTTAATTGACCTATCAAGGGAGATTCTTCCCTACGCTGGAGGGCTAGTTCATAGAGTTCTTCTAACTTGGATTCGTCCTTTTTCAAGAGAAAAACTCCCGAACGCTGGTAAAAGTCGATTTCCTGACCAGACTTTTCTAAATCAGCCAACAAATCCACATAAAAGTCAGCCCCCAAGCGCGCCATCTTGTACCAAGCTTTATTGCGGCGTTTGGAAAACCAAGGACTGATAATTCCTGCTGCAGCCTTGGTTGCTTGCCCCTGTCCATGGTCAAAAACGGTCACCTCTAGGTCGCTTTCTTTCGCGAGGTAGTAGGCAGCTGTTGCCCCCACAATTCCTGCTCCAATAATGGCAACTTTTTTCATTGTCTTCACCTTCTAACTAGATATGGTGGAAAGGATTGGTCGATGCCTGACTAGGCAAGATATCAACAGTCCAGCCCTTTTCTGCCTTCCATTGAGTAAGAAGTGCTGCGATTTTTTCCACAAAAAGCACTTCGATATAATGTCCTGGATCCAATGCCAGCAAGCCATCAGACAACATATCCTGAGCAGTGTGGTAGTAGATATCACCAGTGATGTAGACATCTGCCCCCTTAGCTAAGGCATCCTTATAGAATGACTGCCCGCTACCACCACAGATGGCCACTCTTGAAATAGGCCTCTGCAAATCACTCTCTTGATAATGCACCATTCGAAGACTATCTAGACCAAAGACTTGCTTGACATGCTGGGCCAATTCCCCAAATGTCTGAGTTTGAATATTTCCAATCCGCCCAATCCCACGTTCTGGGCCTGTTTCCTGCAGATAAGTCGTTTCCTCAATGCCTAGTATCTGGCAAAACCAATCATTTAGCCCGTTCTCAACGATGTCAATATTGGTATGGCTGACATAAACTGCGATGTCATGCTTGATCAGGTCGATGTAAATCTGATTTTGCGGACGGCTAGCTACCAGATCCTTGATTGGACGAAAGATTGGCGCGTGCTTGACGATAATCAAATCCACACCCTTTTCAATAGCTTCAGCCACCGTCTCTTCTCGAATATCGAGAGCAACCATGACCCTTTGGATATCCTTGTCTAGAGTACCGATTTGCAGGCCACGACTGTCTCCCTCCATGGAAAATTCCTGAGGGCAAAAGGCTTCATAGCGTTTAATAACTTCACTTGCTAGCATGGAGTACCTCCTTGATGGCTTGAATTTTATCTACTAAAATCTGACGTTCTTCCAGATTTTTTTCTGGGATTTGGCTAAGAGCAAATTCTAGCTTAGCCGCTTCTTTTTGCCATTTTTTGATAAAGACTGGGCTGACTTCTTTGGACAAGAAAGGTCCAAAACGGACATCACTGGCCGATAGCTTCATTTGTCCCGCTTCCACCACCAAGATCTCATAGAACTTACCAGCTTCTTCTAGAATGCTTTCTGCTACGATCTGAAAATCGTGGTCTTGCAACCAGATACGCAAGTCGTCTTCACGATTATTAGGCTGGAGGATTAAACGTTCTACGTTAGCTAACTTGCCCAAACCTTCTTGCAATATGGTCGCAATCAAACGGCCTCCCATACCAGCAATGGTGATAACAGAGACTTGGTCTACCTCTTCAAATGCCCCTAAGCCATTGGCTAAACGAACTTGGATTTTCTCCTTTAGACCGTGAGCCTCAACATTTTTAACCGCAGACTGGTAAGGACCTTCCACCACTTCCCCTGCAATGGCGCTTTTGATTTGGCCTCTCTCAACTAACTCGATGGGCAGATAAGCATGGTCACTCCCCACATCAAGTAACACAGCACCTTGGGGCACAAAGGACGCCACCAATTCTAATCTCTTTGAAATCATCTTCTCTCACTTTCCAAAACTCTATTACCTCTTATTATACCACATTTCAGCTAGCAATCTTGCACCTAAAAAGACCGCAATCCACAGATTGCAGTCTTTCTTTATTTTCTGGCTTGGTAACGACTGGATAGAATGAAAATCACAGTAAAGACAGCCATCATGACAAGGTAAACAGGGAATGTTTGTCCTGTAAGTGTCGAAATTTCAAGCAGTTTCTGGATTCTTGGGAAGAGAGCTGTGGCTAGGAAGCCTCCTACTGACCAAACAATCAAGAGGACACGCCAGAGGGTGAATGGCATGCAGGCTCTAAATACGGATAAGAAACCGATAGACCCAAGGAGATAATAGAGGAGAGTTGACATTTCTAACTCAGACCATCCTTGACTCGCTCCAAATATTTTCACAAAAAGAACGCTGAACACGACCATGAGAGCACTTGGTAGGGCACGAAGCATGGATCTTCTGAGGAAATTTGGTTCAACAGGTTTGATATTTCGCTCAAAAGTCAGAACGAATGGTGGGAACCCTTCCACGAATTGGTCAATCATGGTAATCTGGATTGGAATGAAAGGGAAAATCAAAATCCACTCAGACCGTCCCAGAAGAACACTAGCGATACAGATGACTGCAAGCAATAAGGAATAGATGGTCTTAATCAAGAAAATCGGTGCAATATGGGCAATGTTATTGACCACACGACGACCTTCAAAGAGAATCTCAGGAACATCATTAAAGTCTGAGTTCAAGAGAACCAGATTAGCAATCTGACGAGTCGCCGGATCTCCCTCAGCCATCACAATCGAACAATCCGCCTCACGAAGGGCTAGGATGTCATTGACTCCGTCCCCTGTCATTGCTGTTGTATGCCCTGCTTTTTTCAGCGTTTGGATGATGAGTTTCTTTTGATGAGGGGAAACACGTCCGAAAATAGCTGTCTCTTCAGCCATTGCAATCAATTCCTCATCCGTGATTTTTGAGCAATCTACATAGCTGTGATAGTCCGCAAAACCAGCCTTCTGGGCAATGCTGGAAACCGTGACTGGATTATCACCAGAGATAATCTTGAGGCCCACTTCCTGGGAACGAAGATAGTCTAGTGTCTCAGCGGCTCCTTCTCGAATGGGGTCCAAGATCTCCAGCAAGGCCAGGGCTTGAATGTCAGATGGTTTCTTTGGTTTGTGATGATCTAGTTTTTCCTGACTGAGGGCCAAGACCAAGACACGTGACCCTCTCTCCAAAGCCTCTCTGGCTTCTGATACTTCAGAGTCCAACAACATCTCAGGCGCACCTAAGAAAACTGTCCCCAGGCCTTCTAACTCCATAGCTCCCCACTTGCGATCGCTTGAGAAAGGAAGATTCGAAAGCATAGGATAGGCTGCCTGTCCTTGGAAACGCTGGCGAATGGCTTGGGCTGTTGGATTTTTATCCTCACTATGAGCTATGTAACTAGTCAGAATGTTAGTAATAGCCTCTTCACTATAAGTTTCCGTCAGAGGAAGAACCGCCTCCACTTGCATCTTTCCTTGGGTGATGGTCCCCGTCTTGTCCAGACAGAGCATATCCACGCGCGCCAAGGTCTCGACAGAGTACATCTCCTGCACCAAGACCTTTTTCAAGCCCAGCTTAATCACCGCAGTCAAGAGCGAAGTTATGGTCAAAAGGGCGATTCCCTTGGGCAACATTCCCAAAAGGGCTGTTGACGAATTTACAACGGATGACTTGAGGGGCAAGCCTTTTAACATCAAGGCTTCTAGCAGGAGAGCTAGACCAAAGGGAATGATAATCTTCCCAGTAAAACCAGCTAGTTTGTCCAGCGATTTCATGATACGGGAGTTGATTGGTTTCACTGTCTTAGCTTCCAGCATGAGTTTGGAAGCATAGTTTTCTGCCCCGACATGGTGAACTTGAGCCAAAACTGCGCCACTGGCTAGGAAACTCCCTGATAAAAGCAAGGCATCCACTTCTTTTTGCACCAAATCACTCTCACCCGTCAACATGGCTTCATTGACTTCCGCAAATCCTTCCAGAACCAGAGCATCACTAGGAATCTGCTCCCCAGCAGACAAACGAACGACATCTCCTAGAACCAACTCTTCTGGATTGAGAGCAACTTCTTGACCATCACGAATGGTTTTGACCTTTTCCTTGGTCATGAGATTGAGCTTGTCCACCATGTGTTTGGCTCGCAGCTCAGTCACAATCCCAGAAAAAGCGTTAAAGCAAATAACGGCAAAGAAAACCAAATTGCTCCAAGCCTGTACAAAGGCAAGCGCTAGGGCAATAACAAAGTTTAATGCGTTAAAAAGTGTAAAAACATTTCGTTTGATGATTTGCCAAGTACTGGTACTGGCTGAAGCGGTAAAGTCATTGACCAAACCTTGAGCCTGTCTTTCCTTGACTTCTCTTTGGGTTAATCCCATAATCTTATTTTTATCCATAAATTCTATCATATCATTTTTTTTTTAAGAATTCTAATCCCATCTAAAACTGTTGGCTGATAACTGAAAAAGTTTGCCAGCAGTCTTTTGATAAGGTATAATAATAAAAGCAATACAATCGAAGGAGATCTCATGTTTTATACTTATTTGCGTGGACTAGTCATGCTGATCTTGTGGTCTATCAATGGCAATGCCCACTATCACAATACTGATAAAATCCCTAGCCGAGACGAAAACTATATCCTCGTCGCACCTCATCGTACCTGGTGGGATCCTGTTTACATGGCCTTTGCGACCAAGCCAAAACAGTTCATCTTTATGGCCAAAAAAGAGCTGTTTAACAACCGCATCTTTGGCTGGTGGATCCGTATGTGTGGCGCCTTTCCTATCGATCGGGAAAATCCTAGCGCTTCTGCCATCAAGTTCCCTATTAACGTCCTCAAAAAAAGTGATCGCTCTCTCATCATGTTTCCAAGTGGGAGCCGTCACTCAAACGATGTCAAGGGTGGTGTAGCCCTGATTGCCAAAATGGCTAAGGTCCGTATCATGCCAGTTACCTATACTGGTCCCATGACCTTGAAATGTTTGGTTAGCCGTGAACGTGTGGATATGAACTTTGGAAATCCTATTGATATCTCAGACATCAAGAAAATGAATGATGAAGGAATCGAAATGGTTGCAGACCGTATCCAAGCAGAATTCCAACGTTTGGATGAAGAAACCAAACAATGGCACAATGATAAAAAACCAAATCCACTCTGGTGGTTTGTCCGCATCCCTGCCCTCATCCTTGCTGTGGTTGTTGGTATCCTAACAATTATCTTTACCTTTATTGCAAGCTTTATCTGGAATCCAGATAAGAAGAGAGAGGCTCTTGGTTAAAAAATACAATTGTCCCTTGGCAAAAGCCAAGGGATATTTCTTTTATTCGATTTTCCATTTTTGGGCCAACCAGTTGGAAAAGGCTAGGAATCGTTCAGCCACTTGCTCATGATGCCCATAGGGATCAAAGACAAACTGACCATTCGGATAGCGTTTCTGAAGACTGGTATGGATCTGCGCAGCATAGACTGGTGCTTGAGCCAAGCGATTGGTATGATTAGCTCCTTCTGTTTGGCCATTCTGTAAATACAGTAAACAGTCCAAATTTTTCACCTTTTCTTCCCTGCAATAAGTCGTAAAATCAGGATACCAAAAGGAACCGCAGATAGAGAAGATACAGGAGACCTTATCAAAACGGAAAAGACTGTATACTGCCGCCAATCCACCTAGTGAGTAACCCCCATAGGCAAGGCGATTTTTGTCCAAGCGATAAAGCGACTGCAACCTGTCTAAAAGACCTCCAAATAAATGACCATGATAGGCATTTGCCTGACCGCCAAAATCTGGAGCTCTATCTCTCAGTGCAGATGCCTTCCAGGGAGTGTAGTCATCTAGGCGATTTTCAGAAGCCAAACCCACTAAAATCACAGATTCGGAAAGAGATGATAGGAAATCCAAGTTTCCATCATTTAAGAGAATAGCTGGATAGGTTTGGTTGGGATCATAGGTCGAAGGAAGGCTGACCTTGACTTGGATCCCTTCCCAATCAAACTCATTATTTATTGATAAAGACATTGATTTTCTCAAGGGAATCAATCACTGCTGGACCATAGTCCATCAACTCATCGTAAGAGATGGTCATGATTTTTTGATTCTTAATAGCAGGAACATTTTCCAAAACAGCATTTTTCTTCATCAACTCTACAGCTGTGGCATCCAATTTTTTATTGCGGTCGCTGGTCACATAGATAATCAACTCAGGATCCATTGACACGAGATTTTCCAAGGTCAATCCTGATGTTCCCGTTGCAACGTTTGTATAACCAAGTTGATTTAGCAAGCTTTCTTGCAAAGCAGACTTGTATGCCCCAAAGGTTTCATCATTATAAGCAACCATTATCAAAGCCTTTTTCTTTTCACCTTGGCTTGCTGGGTTTGCTTTCTTAACAGCGTCAATTTTAGCTTGCAACTGGGCTGCGTATTCATTGGCCTTGTCCTGAACATTAAAAATCATTCCAAGATTTTTGACATCTTCTACAATATTCCCCAAATCTTGCTGAATCGTTGAGAGAGATGCTTTTTGTGTATAGACTGGGATTTTGTTTTCATTCCAAGTGCTAACTGTCCCCAAGGATTTTTCAGAAAACATCATGTTTCGACCCATCACAGCATCTGGTTCATAAGAAAGGACTGTCTCTTGAGAGACTGTTTTTTTATCGCCAATTTGAGGAATCGTCGCAATCGCGTCCTTGTATTTGTCCGTCACAGCATTATCAGGGTTAAACATGCCAGCAATTTTATCCTTCAAGCCTAACTCCAATAAGATTTCAGTGGTTGAAAGATTGTTGGTGATAACTTTTTCAGGTGCCTTGTCAAAGACTTGTTCGACTTCATTTCCCTTAGCATCATAGGTTTTGATCGTGAGTGGATAAGTCGTCTCTGCGCTTGCCTTTTGACTTGTTTCTGTGCTAGATTGTGTGGTTGCTTTTTCTGTAGTAGTATTGCCACAAGCTGCCATGGTTAAGGTAGCTACTGTTACGAGTAAAATACTGAGTGTTTTTTTCATTTTGATTTCCTTTTCATTTTTATAAATAGTGAATCATAGCTTGCTGATCCTCGGTCCAAGTAACCTGACTTTGAACTCCGTATACAGTTTGCAATGACTCAGGGGTGATGGTCTCCTTTGGAGTCCCTTGGTAAAGGATTTCTCCCTCTTTCATCAGATAGAGATAATCCGAATAGCGACAAGCAAGTTGAATATCATGTAGGACAGCTAGAACATTGACCTTGAGATTCTTCACAATGGCCAACAAGTCTAACTGATACTTGATATCCAGGTGATTGGTTGGTTCGTCTAGGAGCAAGAGAGTCGGTTCTTGCGCCAAGGCGCGGGCCAATAAGACTCGCTGTCTCTCTCCCCCTGACAGGGACGAATAGAGACGAGTTTTCTTCTCGAGCATATCCACCTTATCGAGGGCATCTTGAACGAGCGTAAAATCCCTTTCCCTTTCCTTCTCTAAAAAAGAAAGGTGGGGGGTTCTTCCCAGTAAGACAATTTCCTCAACAGTACAATCAAACTGCAATTGATTAAACTGGGTTACAACTGCCATCTGCTTGGCTGTTTCTTTGAGTGACCAATGCTCCAGTGGCTTTCCATCTAGTCTTATCAAGCCTTTGTCCGCCTTTTCCTGACGATAGAGGAGTTTAAGAAGACTGGTTTTCCCACTTCCATTTGGTCCTAGTATCGTGTGAAATTGATGCCCCTCAACCTTAAGAGAAACTCCTTTGAGGATTTTTTTCTCTCCTAGTCCAAAGTGGACATCCTGACAAATCAAGTCCATATCAGACCCTCACCTCCCTTCGCCTACCTCCAACAATGTAGATAAAGAAAGGAGCACCTACTAAGGCTGTGAAAATACCAATAGGCAACTCAGCATTTGGAATGATGATACGGGAGAGTACATCGGCCCAGATGACAAAGAGGGCACCCAGCAAGGTTGCAACGGGAAAAAGTCTCCTGTAATTTGTTCCTACTAACCCTCGAGCTAAATGTGGAGTAATCAGACCGACAAATCCAATAATCCCACAGGTGGCCACGAAGACAGCTGTCAGTACAGCCACAACGGTCACGTAAAGATACCAATAGAAGCGTAAGGGAATTCCCAAAGTTAAAGCAGCCTCATCTCCCATCATCATCGCATTAAAAACACGATACTGGGTAGAGAAAAATAGAAAGGCTAATCCTACTACTATAGTTGGCAGGACTAAGCCAGACCAAGTAGTTCCAGCAAGCGAACCCATGGTCCAAAACTTAATGGTCATCACACTGTCCGCATTAGCGCCAATAGAGATAATAAAGTTGGAAAATGCCAGAAAGAGAGCATTGACCACCGTTCCTGATAAGATCAGACTAGAAGTCGTCATCCTTCCCTGCATAGAGGCAATGATGAGGACAGCGACTGTTGCCAAAATAGCTCCAAGAAAAGCTCCAAGGCTAATCATCACTTTTAAACCTAGAATGATGCTCAAGGTTGCTCCTAGAGTTGCACCAGCAGAGATTCCTAAGACATAGGGCTCTGCGATGGGATTGTTCACTGTAGACTGCATCACGCTACCACACATAGAAAGACCAGCCCCTACTATCAAGCCTAACAATACTCGGGGGAATCTCATATTCCATACAATGGCAAGAGTAGACTTGGAAACCTCTCCTATCTCAAGAGGAAATCCTAACCTGCTCAAAATAATCCGATAGGTATCTCCTAGATCAATCGCAACAGATCCCATTGAAACTGCTAGAAAGAGAGAAATCCCTAAAATACCTAGCAAAATAACTAAAAGTAACACAAATTGCTGGTCTTGTCGGCTTCCAGAAAATTTGGAAAGCATGCAAACCTCCTTTGATAGAATCTTAAAAATTTAGAAAATTCTCATGAAAAGTATACCATATTTTCAACAATGGAACAAGATGAGAAAAATAAATATAGTTGGTCTTACAGTGCTAATAATCGTAACCGAAGATTATACTTGGGTATATCGAGGTAAAGTGACAACATAAAAAGCCCTCTAAAATTAGAGAGCTGATTTGAGCCCGGGCTAAAATCCTAGTGAAACAAAAAAATCTACACGATCAGAAAAGTCTCTATCGTGCCATTTTCATACATGATGTATAGTCCAAGTAGAATGAATACTATGGGCACAATGATTCGCTCGTATTTTTCAATTGTCTCGAATATTAACGGAATAGAGGATAACATCCGACTAATCTCGCAAAAGATAATTATGCCGATTACAAACACAAGCAACGCCACGAGGGTCTGTGACCAATCTAACGAAGCAAAATAAGGTATATAGATACCTAAATTATCTCCGCCAGACGCAATTGTCAGCAATGTAACTGTCCAAAACAGTTGATTTGCCTTGCTTTGTTCTAATCTTTCAATAATTTCTTCCTCTTCTTCCTCACCTTCTCCAACAATTGCAAAGCGAATCCCTAAATAGATAGGGATTAAACCAAGCAATCCAACCATCCATGCTTCAGGCACGAAATTAACGACATAAGCAGCAACTAAACTCGCCCCTACAAGTAAGCCTGTGCCTAGATATTGCCCCGCATAAATATGCCATTTCTGTTTATTCTGTGATAGCTGTGCAAATAAAATAATTAAAATAATTAAATAATCGATACTGGTGGAAATATAAACACCAATAGCAGATATGATTGTCTGTCCCATAAAAGCCTCCTGTATTAGTTAGTAATAAATCAGCAGATTTTAGGAGAGCACAGACACATTAATTTAGCTATCGCTAGTGGGTAATGTCGAACGTAGGAAAGCATTTTACTCCTCCTCAAAACGTAGTTACAAAGTAATTTCTAACTGAAATTCGGTGACTACTTCCATGTAAAGTATAACATACTATACTTTACTTCGTAAAGTGTGGGCTCTCCGAGGGGGCTTGCAGACA
>CAUVMH010000050.1:0-10665 GCA_963552835.1 uncultured Streptococcus sp.
GGACAGAGATGTAATGAGTGCGTTCGCCCTCTACACCTGGTGTGATGATCTTTTCTTGACCGGCTGGGAGATTCGGATTTTCCTTCTTAATGGTCTCAAATGGAATCTTTTCTGCTCTTGTGATGAGTTCTGGTTTGGTTTCAACATTGGCAGCTAGTTCGTTTTCATCGAGGCTTCCTGAGTGAGTTTCCGCTGGTTTGAGGCTTAGGCGGGCTGCTTTGAGCTTGGCTACGAGAGCGTCTAACTCAGCTTGCTTGCTGCGATTGAGGTTGTAGTTGAGAGCCTCTTTAGCTGCATTTAGGGCATCGAGACTTTCTTTGCTGTATCCTTCCAAGTTAGTAGGGATTTGAGCAAGCTCCTCACGGAGGGCATTGTAGTTAGCGCGGAAGTAGTCTTTGTTATTGTCTGCAAAGGCAGTCATGAGTTCAAAAATTTCTTCTTCCTTGTACTCAGCGCTTGGTCTATCTGCCCAGATGGCAAGCATGCTTCCAACTGTTGGAAGGTCTACCTCAGGATATTTGGTAGATGCAAGCTGGTTAAATGGTGTTTTTTTAGTGTTTTCAATTGCCTTTTTGAGGAAACCGCCACCATCTTCAGGTTTTTGACCGAGAATGTAGTACCAGTCTCCGTTAGTATTAAGGAATTTATAGCCTTTACTTGCAAGGTACTGAGGAGATGCAAGGTTGTAGCCCCACCATCCTTTAGACCAGTAAGAGATGATGACATCCTTATCAAACTCAACATCATCCTTGTCCTCGTAGTAGAAACCATCGTTGAAGGCCATTGGTTGAAGGCCTCTTTCTTTAGCCATAGCAGCAAGGGTGTTAGAGTACTCAGCAAACTTGCCATAGAGTCCATACCATTTGAGGTAGTACCAGCCTTGGGCGTTGGTAGCATCATTGGCGTATTCGTCTGTACCGTAGTTGAAGATCTTCGTTTTGCCTGCAAAGAAGTCCATGTACTTACCGATGAGGGCTTTAACAAAGTTCATCGCTTCTTCGTTTTCAAGGTCCATGGTTGTTTTGGAGACCTTGTCGAAGTTGGCTTGAGGATTCTTGATTCCAAGTTTTTCCATAGCGACGAGCATGGCATCCATGTGACCAGGGCTGTTGATTGCTGGGATGAGTCCGATACCTTTTGATTTTGCGTACTCGATCAATTCAGTGATTTCAGCTTGACTAAGAGTGGTTCCGTTTGGATCATCGTAGTAAGCTTTTGTTCCTTCGATAATGGCCTTCTTGACATCGTCACTTGTATAAGTTTTTCCGTTAGCTGTGATGGTCATGTCATCAAGGAGGAAGCGAAGTCCGTCATTTCCAAGAAGGAGATGGACATCAGAGTAGCCGAGTTCGCTCGCCTTGTCTACGATGCGTTTGAGTTGGTCGAGCGTGAAATACTTACGTCCGGCATCGATGGAAATTACCTTGTTCTTGGCAAGTTTTTCAACTTCGCGTTTCGCGTCTTCTTCTTTTTGAGCTTCTGGTGTGAAGGTCAAATTGCTTACAGCTTCTTGGAGTTTTGCGATTGCTTGGTCAATGGTGTCTTGTTGGGCACGGCTGAGGTTGCTATCGAGTGAGCGAATGGCTTTTTCAGCTTCTTTTACAGCTGCGACACTTTCTGCAGTATAGCGGTTAAGGTCTGTTGGTACTTCTTTCAGAGCTTGTTCAGCAGACTCATAGTCAGCTGCGAAGTATTCAGCATTGGCATTTGCGAAGCTGCGCATGAGTTTGAAGAGGCGTGATGGTGAATAGCGTGCAGATGGGGTATCCGCCCAAGCAGCTACCATACCACCGATGAATGGGATAGTAGCCCCATCAGATTTTGGTACAGAAGTGATTGGAGTGTTCTTGATACCATTGAGTCCTTGGTCGAGGTTGTACCAGCCTTGGCCATCGGCATTTCGTCCGAGAACGTAGTACCAAGCATCGTTGGTATTAAGGATTTGGTGGCCTTTTTCAACTAGAAATTTAGAAGAAGCGACGTCGTATCCGCCCCATCCACCAGTCCACATAGAAACGATGATGTCTTTGTCAAAAGTTCCAAAGCTAGTGTCGCTATTGTAGTAGATACCATCGTTAAAGGCCATTGGTTTGAGACCGTGAGATTTGACGATGCGAGCAAGGTCATTGGCGTAGGCGATAAATTTCTCATAACCCTTGTCTGGGAATCCATCTTCTGGATACCATTTATAGGCTTGAAGAACGCTCCAGCCTTTAGCATCTGTAGCATCATTGGCATACTCGTCCAGTCCGATATTGAAGATGTCAGATTTGCCAGCGAAGTAAGCAGCATACTTGTCGATCAGAGCTTTGGTAAATGCAAGAGCTTCTTTGTTATCAAGGTCAACGGTACGAGCAGATTCCTTACCAAAGTAGTTGAAGTTCGGTTTTTGGATACCTAATTCTTTCATGGCATGCAAAATCGCATCCATGTGACCAGGGCTGTTTACAGTTGGGATGAGACCAATGCCTTTGTTTTTAGCATAGTTGATCAAGTCCGTCATCTGACTTTCTGTCAAATGGTTGCCGTTTGGATCCTTGTAGTAGGCATCGGTTCCGTTTTCAAGTGCACGTTTGACATCGTCACTTGCATAGGTTTTGCCATTGGCTTTGATCGTCATGTCGTCCAACATAAAACGCATGCCGTCATTTCCAACTAGTAGATGAAGATCAGTATAACCGTAGTGTTTGGCTTTGTCGATGATCTCTTTTAGTTGGTCTGGAGAGAAGTACTTGCGTCCAGCGTCGATTGAGATCATTTTTCGTTTTGCCAGTTTTTCATTTACCTGAGTTGCTCGTTCCATGCTAGGAGTGGCTACTGCAGGTGTGACGGCTTCATTTTTCTTTTCTGAAGGAGTACTTTCGGCAGGAGTCTCAGCTGGGGCAGGGCTTTCTTTCTCGGCAGTAGGAGTTGGACTAGCATTTTCTGTCACAACTGGTGCGCTTGACTCTTCTGTTTTTGGAGCAACTGTTCGAGGAGCCTCCTTGTCTTCTTTGACCTCCTCTTTTACAGGCTTGCCAGCCTTTTCTTCCAGTTTTTCTGGAACCTTGGAGTCTACAGCTTCTTTGACTGCTTGAGGACTCTCCTGAATCGTTTGGACAGTTTCTTCAGCTGTTGGAGCTGGAGTAATCCCGTCAGCAGATACGACTTGGGCGCTAAAAGCAAATCCTATAAGTACAGAAGCTGCCCCAACCGCGTATTTACGGATGGAGAAGCGCTGTTTCTTTTCTAGTTTCATGACAAAACCTCCTTGTTATTATCATATATGATAGCGTTTACATAAAACCGATTTTATTTTATTATCTAAGGAGTAAAATGTCAAGTACATTTATATAAGAACTATAATAAATAGAGGAAATCATAAGATTTAGAAGAAAATTATTTCCAGAAATAAGAAAGAGAAAGCTAATATTTAACTTGTTTTTAGTAAAAACGCTACTAATTAAATAAGAACCCTTCATAGCGTTCTCACAACCTCTTTCTCGTGCTATAATGAATATAGAAAAAGCCTGAGCTGGGCTCAAGCTTTCTCTTAATGACCTCGATTACATGAGAGGAATTTAATTTTGTAGTAGTCTGCTCGCTTATACGTTTCACTATAGGCGAGGACTTGGCCAGTAGCCTCAAGTTTAGTAGTCTTCGTTTGGAAGACAGTTGGAAATTGCGTATCGATTCCGAGTACAGAAGCAACATGCTCTGGTGTTGGAAATGCGATTTCATTGATTTCCTCAAAATGTTCATCGTTCATGTGAATGCGGTAATCCAATTTGAAGCGTTTATAGATAGAACTATAATAGTCAAGATTTGGATAGTTGGCATTGATGTATTGTTCAGGAATATAAGATGTGTGGTAGATGTAAGTTACACCATTTGTTTGACGGGTACGTTCAATTTTGTAGTAGAACTGATCTCCACGTAATCCAAGTTTCTCTAAGTATTCAAGCTTGTTTCCACGCTCGATAGAAAGGACAGTGACTTTATCATCTTTTGTTTCAAAGATTTCGACATCTGAAAATTCAACGAGTTTGTGCTTGCGGGCACGTGAAACGAAAGTACCTTTACCTTGTTGGCGGACAATGTAGCCGTCTTTAGCAAGATCGTTTAAGGCACGAACAACTGTGATTGAACTCACATCGTACATCGCGATCAATTCGGCTTCTGTATAAAATTTATCTCCACTTGCAAATTGACCAGAGATGATTTTGTTTTTTAATTCATCTTTAATATATTGGTATTTAGGAATAGCCATAAATTTCACCTCGATTCTCTTTCTCCAATTTTGATTTTACCACAAATACAGACAAAATAGTAGTATTTAGGTAAAAAAAATTAAAATAATAGACTAAAAATGTTATGTTACATGTAAAAAATTCCATTTTATAACCTTGTGAATTATCATACATTAAAATATCGCTTTCATGCTATTTTTAGATAATTTTGGTAAATGGTAAGTAAAAAAATAGAAAAATTTTAAAGAATTTTCTAAAACCTATTGACAAATGCAAAAGATTTGATTATATTTAATATTATAATAAATGAAAGCGCAAACTTAATTCGTCAGAGGTGGTAACATGACAAGATTTAAAATTGAGGACGATTTCTATTTAGATGGGAAGCCGTTCAAGATTTTGTCTGGCGCCATTCATTATTTTAGGATTCCAGCAGAGGATTGGTATCATTCTCTCTATAACTTAAAGGCGCTTGGCTTTAATACGGTCGAGACCTATGTAGCTTGGAATTTACATGAACCCGTGGAAGGGGAATTTGATTTTGAAGGTGCCAGAAATTTGGAGAGATTTCTTCAAATAGCACAAGATTTGGGTCTCTATGCCATTGTACGTCCGTCTCCATTTATCTGTGCTGAGTGGGAGTTTGGTGGTTTACCGGCTTGGCTCTTGACCAAGGACATGCGAATCCGCTCGTCCGACCCGGCCTACATTGAGGCGGTTGCTCGCTATTATGACCAATTATTGCCAAGGCTTGTGCCTCGCTTGTTGGATAATGGTGGAAACATTCTCATGATGCAAGTCGAAAATGAATATGGTTCTTATGGAGAAGATAAGTCTTATCTACGAGCAATTCGGAAATTGATGGAAGACCGAGGGATTGATTGCCCACTCTTTACTTCAGATGGCCCATGGAGGGCTACTCTGAAAGCCGGAACCTTGATTGAAGATGATCTCTTTGTTACAGGGAACTTCGGTTCTAAGGCTCCTTACAACTTTTCACAGATGCAGGAATTCTTTGATGAGCATGGCAAGAAATGGCCTCTCATGTGTATGGAATTCTGGGATGGTTGGTTTAACCGTTGGAAAGAACCTATCATCACACGCGATCCAAAAGAGTTGGCAGAAGCTGTTCGAGAGGTGTTAGAGCAAGGCTCCATCAACCTTTACATGTTCCATGGCGGAACAAACTTTGGTTTCATGAACGGTTGCTCGGCTCGAGGAACTCTAGATTTGCCACAAGTCACATCTTACGATTATGATGCCCTTCTCGATGAGGAAGGAAATCCAACTGCTAAATATCTAGCAGTCAAGAAGATGATGGCAACACACTTCCCAGAGTATCCACAGTTGGAACCACTCTATAAGGAAAGCATGGAGATACAGGCCGTTCCATTGAACGAAAAAGTTTCCTTGTTTGAAACTTTGGATAGTCTGGCAAGTCCAACTGAAAGTCTCTATCCAAAAGCGATGGAAGAACTTGGTCAAAGTTATGGCTACCTTCTTTATCGTACCGAAGCAAGTTGGGATGCAGAAGAGGAACGTCTCCGTATCATCGATGGACGTGACCGAGCTCAACTCTATGTAGATGGTCAATGGATCGCTACTCAATACCAGACAGAGATTGGTGAAGACATCTACTGTCAGGGAAACCGAGAAGGCTTTTCAGAGATTGACATCCTGATCGAAAATATGGGGCGTGTTAACTATGGACACAAGTTCTTAGCAGATACGCAACATAAAGGAATTCGTACAGGTGTCTGCAAGGATCTACATTTCTTACTGAATTGGAAACAATATCCACTTCCATTGGATAATCCTGAGAAAATTGATTTTTCAAAAGGATGGACAGAAGGACAACCAGCCTTTTACGCTTTCGACTTCACCGTTGAAGAGCCTAAGGATACTTACTTAGATTTATCTGAGTTTGGTAAGGGAGTTGCCTTTGTCAACGGGCGTCACCTCGGACGTTTCTGGAATGTCGGCCCGACCCTCTCACTTTATATCCCTCATAGCTATCTCAAGGAAGGTGATAACCGCATCATCATCTTTGAAACTGAAGGTGAATATAAAGAAGAGATTCATTTAACTCGTAAACCTACACTAAAACACATAAAGGGGGAAAACTTATGACAATTGTAGGATGCCGTATCGATGGACGTTTGATCCACGGTCAAGTAGCCAATCTTTGGGCTGGAAAACTAAATGTTTCACGCATTATGGTTGTAGACGATGAAGTCGTTAACAACGATATTGAAAAGAGTGGTTTGAAGCTTGCGACACCACCAGGTGTGAAACTTAGTATCTTGCCAGTTGAGAAAGCAGCAGCAAATATCCTTGCTGGTAAATACGATAGCCAACGTCTCTTTATCGTTGCACGTAAACCAGACCGTTTCCTTGGCTTAGTTGAAGCAGGTGTTCCGCTTGAAACACTCAATGTCGGCAATATGTCTCAAACACCAGAAACTCGCCCTATCACGCGTTCTATCAACGTGGTAGATAAGGATGTGGAAGATTTCCACAAACTAGCAGAAAAAGGTGTGAAACTCACTGCTCAAATGGTTCCAAACGATCCTGTATCAGACTTTTTGAGTTTATTAAAATAGGAAAAAATTTTTAGGAGGTCATTGTTATGATACAATGGTGGCAAATTTTACTTCTCACTTTGTACTCAGCTTATCAAATCTGTGATGAGTTGACAATCGTTTCATCTGCAGGTTCCCCTGTATTCGCTGGTTTTATTACTGGTTTGATCATGGGAGATGTGACAACTGGTTTGTTTATCGGTGGTAGCTTGCAGTTGTTCGTTCTCGGGGTTGGTACCTTCGGTGGTGCTTCTCGTATCGACGCAACTTCTGGTGCGGTTCTTGCAACAGCATTCTCTATCTCTCAAGGTATTGATACAGATCTTGCGATCACAACAATCGCTGTACCAGTAGCAGCACTTTTGACATACTTCGACGTTCTTGGACGTATGACAACTACTTTCTTTGCACACCGTATTGATGCTGCAATCGAACGCTTTGACTACAAAGGTATCGAACGCAACTACCTACTTGGTGCAGTGCCTTGGGCTCTTTCTCGTGCCCTTCCAGTATTCTTCGCTCTTGCTTTTGGTGGCGCTTTCGTACAATCAGTAGTAGACCTTGTTAAAGAATATCAATGGATTGCAGATGGTTTGACACTTGCAGGACGTATGCTTCCAGGTCTTGGATTTGCAATCTTGCTTCGTTACCTTCCAGTTAAACGTAACCTTCACTACCTTGCAATGGGATTCGGTTTGACAGCTATGTTGACTGTTCTTTACTCATATGTAACAGGTCTTGGTGGAGCTGTTGCGGGTATCCTTGGTACTCTTCCTGCTGATGTTGCTGAAAAGATTGGCTTTGCTAACAACTTCAAAGGTTTGTCTATGATCGGTGTTTCTATCGTAGGTATCTTCCTTGCAGTTGTTCACTTTAAGAACAGCCAAAAAGTAGCCGTAGCAGCACCTTCTACACCATCAGAAAGTGGGGAAATCGAAGATGACGAATTCTAATTACAAACTTACAAAAGAAGATTTTAATCAAATCAACAAACGTAGCTTGTTTACCTTCCAATTAGGTTGGAACTACGAACGTATGCAAGCTTCTGGTTACCTTTACATGATCTTGCCTCAATTGCGTAAAATGTATGGGGATGGAACTCCTGAATTGAAAGAAATGATGAAAGTTCATACTCAATTCTTCAATACTTCTCCATTCTTCCACACAATTATCGCTGGTTTTGACCTTGCCATGGAAGAAAAAGATGGTGTGGGCTCAAAAGATGCCGTTAACGGTATCAAGACAGGTTTGATGGGACCATTTGCTCCTCTAGGAGACACAATCTTTGGTTCACTTGTACCTGCTATCATGGGATCTATCGCAGCAACTATGGCTATCGCTGGTCAACCATGGGGTATCTTCCTTTGGATCGCAGTTGCAGTTGCTTATGACATCTTCCGTTGGAAACAATTGGAATTTGCCTACAAAGAAGGGGTTAACCTTATCAATAACATGCAAAGTACCTTGACAGCTTTGATTGATGCTGCATCTGTACTTGGTGTCTTCATGATGGGTGCTCTTGTAGCAACAATGATCAACTTTGACATTTCTTACAAATTGCCAATCGGTGAAAAAATGATTGACTTCCAAGACATCTTGAACTCAATCTTCCCACGCTTGCTTCCAGCAATCTTTACTGCCTTCATCTTCTGGTTGCTTGGTAAGAAAGGTATGAACTCTACAAAAGCAATCGGTATCATCATTGCTCTTGCAGTAGGTCTTTCATTCATCGGTAAATTCTTGCTTGGAATGGGCGCATAATTTATGAGTAAATCATTAATTTTGGTGAGTCATGGTCGTTTCTGTGAAGAACTTAAAGGTAGCACAGAAATGATTATGGGCTCACAGGACAATATTCATGCAGTGGCTCTTCTTCCAGAAGATGGTCCAGAAGAATTTACTGCTAAATTTGAAGCTGCTATTGAAGGATTGGATGAATTTCTAGTCTTTGCGGACCTTCTCGGTGGAACACCTTGTAACGTGGTAAGCCGTTTGATCATGGAAGGTCGCGACATTGAACTCTACGCAGGGATGAATCTTCCAATGGTGATTGAATTTATCAATGCAAGCCTTACAGGTGCAGATGCGGACTACAAGAGCCGTGCTGCAGAAAGCATCGTAAAAGTCAACGACCTGTTAGCTGGCTTTGATGATGACGAAGATGAATAAGACGTGACAACGTGAAAATCACAGGGAAAATAGGCGAGAGGAGGATGGAGCGATGTTCCGATGATAATCGGTCTTTTTCCCCAAGATTTTAGTTGGAACTCAATTCAATAAGATGTGATAACGTGAAAACCGTTAGAACAGCTTGTATAGAATATACATGGGAATGGGAGTCACTCCCATTCCCATATTTTCAATAGGAATGAAACAACAATAGATTAGAGGAACTCTATGCTAAATTACACAAAAGAAGAATTACTTGAACTGGGTGCAGAAATCACTACACGTGAAATCTACCAACAGCCTGATGTATGGAAAGAGGCTTTTGAAGCTTATCAAGCGAAACGGGAAGAAATTGCAGCCTTCCTACAAGGGATTGCTGATAAACATGACTATATCAAGGTCATCTTGACGGGTGCTGGTACTTCTGCTTATGTGGGAGATACCTTGGTGCCTTACTTTAAGGAAGTCTATGACGAACGCAAATGGAATTTCAATGCTATTGCGACAACAGATATCGTTGCCAATCCAGAAACTTATTTGAAAAAAGATGTGGCGACGGTCCTTGTTTCCTTTGCTCGTAGTGGAAATTCACCTGAAAGTGTGGCGACGGTTGATTTGGCTAAAGCCTTGGTGGATAATCTCTATCAAGTGACCATTACATGTGCTGCAGAAGGGAAATTGGCGCTTCAAGCCCATGGCGATGACCGCAATCTCTTGCTCTTGCAACCAGCTGCTTCTAATGACGCTGGCTTTGCCATGACTTCTAGCTTTACGTCAATGATGTTGACAGCTCTCTTGGTCTTTGATCCTACAGAATTTGCTGTGAAAGCTGAACGTTTTGAAGTTGTGACTAGCCTTGCGCGTAAGGTTCTAGACAATGCAGCAGATGTTAAAGAGCTGGTTGACCTTGACTTTAACCGTGTTATCTACCTGGGCGCTGGTCCTTTCTTTGGACTTGCTCATGAAGCTCAGTTGAAGATTTTGGAATTAACAGCTGGTCAAGTGGCGACTATGTATGAAAGCCCAGTCGGCTTCCGTCACGGTCCAAAATCATTGATCAACGAAGATACAGTTGTTTTGGTCTTTGGCACAACGACAGACTACACTCGCAAGTACGATTTGGACTTGGTTCGTGAAGTGGCTGGTGACCAGATTGCTCGTCGTGTTGTGCTTTTGAGTGATCAAGCCTTTGGTCTCGAAAATGTCAAAGAAGTAGCCCTTGGCTGTGGTGGTGTCTTGAACGATATTTACCGTGTCTTCCCTTACATCGTTTATGCCCAACTCTTTGCTCTATTGACTTCACTCAAGGTAAAAAATAAACCAGATACACCGTCTCCTACAGGTACCGTAAACCGTGTGGTACAAGGTGTTATCATTCATGACTATCAAAAATAAGGAAGTATCTATGAGTAAATTACAATTAAGTCCCAATAAAGTAGCCTGCTTACAAAAACTTTCAGATGAAAATGGCATTATCTCAGCTCTTGCCTTTGACCAACGTGGTGCTTTAAAACGCCTCATGGCTCAATACCAAACAGAAGAGCCAACAGTGGCTCAAATGGAAGAACTCAAGGTCTTGGTAGCAGATGAATTGACAAAATACGCATCCTCTATGCTTCTCGACCCAGAGTATGGTCTTCCAGCTACAAAAGCGCTTGATCCAAATGCTGGTCTTCTCCTTGCTT
>CAUVMH010000051.1:0-10385 GCA_963552835.1 uncultured Streptococcus sp.
GAGGAGCAGAACTTCGATATCAGAACCATCACCATGGGGATTTCCCTTTTGGACTGTATTGATCCAGACATCGAACGTGCTGCTGAAAAAATTTACCAAAAAATTACAACTAAAGCTGCAAATCTAGTGGCTGTAGGAGACGAAATTGCTGCCGAACTAGGGATTCCTATTGTTAATAAACGGGTATCGGTGACTCCGATTTCATTGATTGGAGCTGCGACTGATGCGACAGACTATCTTGTTTTGGCAAAGGCACTTGACAAGGCTGCCAAGGAGATTGGTGTTGACTTTATTGGTGGATTCTCAGCTTTGGTACAAAAAGGCTACCAAAAAGGAGATGAAATTCTCATCAATTCTATCCCACGCGCTCTAGCTGAGACAGACAAGGTTTGTTCGTCTGTTAACATTGGCTCAACTAAGTCAGGTATCAACATGACTGCGATTGCTGATATGGGACGTATCATCAAGGAAACAGCGAACTTATCAGATATGGGTGCTGCCAAATTAGTCGTATTTGCTAACGCTGTTGAGGACAATCCTTTTATGGCGGGGGCCTTCCATGGTGTCGGTGAAGCAGATGTTATCATTAATGTCGGGGTTTCAGGTCCTGGTGTTGTCAAACGCGCCTTGGAGAAAGTTCGTGGTCAGAGTTTTGATGTTGTAGCTGAGACGGTCAAGAAAACAGCCTTTAAGATTACTCGTATTGGTCAGCTAGTCGGTCAAATGGCAAGTGAACGCCTTGGAGTTGATTTTGGGATCGTAGATCTAAGTTTGGCACCAACTCCGGCAGTTGGCGATTCTGTGGCTCGAGTACTGGAGGAAATGGGTCTAGAAACAGTAGGAACGCATGGGACAACTGCTGCCCTAGCTCTTTTGAATGATCAAGTTAAAAAGGGCGGGGTCATGGCTTGTAACCAGGTTGGTGGCTTGTCTGGTGCTTTTATCCCTGTCTCTGAAGACGAGGGCATGATTGCTGCGGTGCAAAATGGTTCTCTGAATTTAGAGAAACTAGAGGCCATGACGGCTATCTGTTCTGTTGGGTTGGATATGATTGCCATTCCGGAAGATACGCCTGCTGAAACTATTGCTGCGATGATTGCGGATGAGGCGGCAATCGGCGTCATTAACATGAAAACAACGGCTGTCCGTATTATTCCAAAGGGCAAAGAAGGCGATATGATTGAGTTCGGTGGTTTGCTAGGAACAGCTCCAGTTATGAAGGTCAACGGAGCTTCGTCTGTTGATTTCATCTCTCGTGGTGGCCAAATTCCTGCGCCAATTCATAGTTTTAAAAATTAATAAAAAGTGAGAAGATTTAAGTTGAGTTTAAGGATGACTGTGTATACTATAATCATTAAATAAAGACCTCCTAACTTTATTTAATAGAAATCCTAAACTTTTTCATAATAATCTCCTAGGGAAGCTACCATGAGGGTAGCTTTTCTTTTGGATAATTTACAAATGTTGGCTTTGCTTTTGAAAGCCGAATATTTCTTTGATCCATGATATAATAGAAGAAAATGGAGGATAGAAAATGTCTAAAGTAAGATTGTACTTGGTTCGTCATGGGAAAACGATGTTTAACACGATTGGACGTGCTCAAGGATGGAGTGATACGCCTCTAACTGCAGAAGGTGAGTTGGGAATTCATGAGTTGGGAATTGGCTTGAGAGAGTCTGGTTTGCAGTTTGACCGAGCTTATTCCAGTGATTCAGGGCGTACCATTCAGACCATGGGAATTATCCTAGAAGAACTGGGCTTACAAGGGAAAATCCCTTACCGCATGGATAAGCGAATCCGTGAGTGGTGCTTTGGTAGTTTTGATGGGGCCTATGATGGAGACCTCTTTATGGGGGTCATTCCTCGTGTTTTCAAGGTGGATTATGTTCATCAGTTATCCTATGCGGAGCTAGCTGAAGGTTTGGTAGAGGTTGATACTGCTGGTTGGGCTGAAGGTTGGGAAAAACTCAGTGGTCGTATCAGAGAAGGTTTCGAAGCGATTGCCAAAGAAATGGAAGAACAAGGTGGGGGCAATGCTCTCGTCGTAAGCCATGGAATGACCATTGGTACCATTGTTTATCTAATCAATGGCATGCATCCGCATGGTCTAGATAATGGTAGCGTGACGATTCTTGAATATGAGGACGGTCAGTTTAGCGTAGAAGTTGTTGGTGACCGTAGTTACCGAGAGCTCGGACGTGAGAAGATGGAAGAAGCCTCTATTTAATTAGTCCAGACTTACTTTCTATGAACTAGGGATTTGATAAGAATATCAAGATAAGAAAAAACAGCCGAAGGTAATCCTTTCGGCTGTTTTTGACGGGGAAAACTAAAGTGTAATGCTGTTGCTTTTAGAGATTTTCATAAATAAGAGTAATGAACTCACGGTTAGAACTGTTAGGATAGTTGACAAGGCTGCCGCTACACCGTAATTCCCTCTGAGAACTTCTGTATAAATTGCTACAGTCATTGTTCTTGTTTTGACATTGTAGAGGAGGATAGAAGTAGAGAGTTCTGAAATCATTGTGACCCAAGATAGGATGGCTCCAGAAATAATACCTGATAGCATCATTGGAGTTGTAATCTTAGCAAAGGTATTGAGACGACTACTTCCTAAGCTTTCAGCGGCTTCTTCAATACTTGGGGCTATTTGTTGTAAGCTAGCAACAGATGAGCGAATAGTATAAGGTAATCTTCTGACAGATAGGGACATAATTAAGATGAAAGCAGTCCCTGTAATCATAAGAAATCCACTTCCAAATAGACCAGTATTGAAGGAAGAAATGAAGGCAATCCCTAAAACGGTTCCTGGTACAATATAAGGGACCATACTGAGGCTGTCAATTAAGTTTGTAAACAAATTCCGTTTTCTAACGGCTAGGTAGGAGATAAATGTTGCAAATAGCACAACTAGAACTAAGGCAATCAAAGGGATACGAATGGTATTGAAAATAGCAGACCCCATACGATTGAAAGCTACCTTGTAACTGTTTAGAGAATAGCCTTTGACAAATACCATACCAGATGTTTTTAGGAAAGAAGTATAAATCAAGTAGACTTGAGGTAGAACAGAGAACAAGATAATTCCGTAGACTGTTGCATAAATAGCAGCCATTTTTCCTTTTGTAGTTTTTTTAGGTTCAATTGGATGGAGCGAATTCATGCTGAAACTGTAGCGATTTGAAATGTATTTTTGGATAAGGAAAATTGCCAAGGCAATGATAATCGCCATAATTGCTAAAGCAGATGCAAAAGCAGAATTTCCTCCAACCTCGCTAATAAATTGAGTATAAATCAAGACGGGGAAAGTCCGATATCCTTCACCAATTAACATAGGCGTTCCAAAGTCTGAGAATGCTCTCATAAATACAAGTAGGGCAGCAGCTAGTAAGGTTGGAACAAGGAGAGGTAAAACAACCGTTACGATACGCTTAAATCCGAAGGACCCCATGCTTTCAGCGGCTTCAAGTAGAGAATTGTCAATACTTTTCATTGTCCCAGCAACGTATAGAAATACCAGTGGGAATAGTTGTAGTGTAAAGACAAGTACAATTCCTTTGAATCCATAAATATCGATAGCTGGAAGATGAAGGGCATTTGTCAGAAATTTAGTGATAACCCCATTTCGTCCCAGCAAGAGAATCCAGGAGTAGGCTCCCACGAACGGAGCTGACATGGAAGCAATGATAATTAATATTTGTAGAAATTTCTTTCCCTTGAAGTCATACATGGAAAAGAGGTAAGCTAATAAGGTTCCTACGACTAAGGAAGTGATAGTAGCGGTAATGGAAACCTTGAAACTGTTGACGAGTGTTTCAGAGTAATATGCTTTACTAAAGAAAGTAACAAAATTAGCTAGTGAGAATTGTCCTTCATGTATGAGTGCCTGCTTGAGAACAGTAACGATAGGATAAACGAGAAATACAAGGTAGGAAAGAAAGATGAAGAAAGAGGAGGCTGTCCAAATATTTAGTTTTTTACGTTCCATGGCTGACTCCTTTTATCAGGTTTTGTGAACCATCTGCAGAAAAGACGTTTAATTTTTGAGTATTGATTCGTAGACGAATACGATCACCTTTTTGTAGATCTTCTTCAAAAGTTGATTCTTCGCTAACTTGAATTTTTGAGGTAAATCCTGTCTCAATGAAATACTCCGTATTTAGTCCAAGATAGACGCTATCGCTAATAGTTCCTTCAATATCTCCAGATTCATCTTTGATAAACTCTTCAGGACGAATGCTTACATGAATAGCTTGCTCCTCAGCCTGATCAAGAGCTGGCATCCGAAGGGCATAGCCATCTGAGAAGACGATATAAGCGCCGTCGCTTCGTTTTTCAAGATTGGCAGGGATAATATTTGTGCGTCCGATAAAGGTTGCTACAAATTCATTAGCTGGTTTATGATAGAGTTCTTTTGGTCGGCCGATTTGTTGGATAACCCCATCTTTCATGACAGCAATTTGGTCTGAAATAGCCATAGCTTCTTCTTGGTCGTGGGTCACATAAACAGTTGTAATTCCCACTTCGTGTTGAATTTCTCGAATGGCTTGACGCATATCCAAGCGCAGTTTGGCATCCAGATTACTAAGTGGCTCGTCCATGAGGAGAACACTTGGATTAACAGCTAAGGCGCGTGCCAAGGCGACACGTTGTTGTTGTCCACCACTGAGTTTATCTGGCTTTCGATCCGCATATTGAGCAATTTGCATGAGTTCAAGATATTTATTGGTTTGTTGAATCAATTCTTCTTTTGGAACTTTCTTTTGCTTTAGACCAAAAGCAACATTGTCTCGGACAGTCAAATGTGGGAAAATAGCGTAGTTTTGGAAAACCATCCCGATATTGCGTTTGCTGGGTTCCATATTATTGATTTTTGTATCATCGAAGTAAAATTCTCCGCCTTCGATACTGTTGAAACCTGCAATCATGCGAAGAAGGGTCGTTTTCCCACACCCTGAAGGTCCAAGAAGGGTAAAGAGACTCCCTTTTGGAATCGTAATGTTCAAATTCTCAATAACAGGGACATCGTGGTAGATTTTTTTGGCGTTAATAATTTTGATCTCACTCATAGTGAACCTCTTTTACTGTTTAGACTGGATATCTGTAAAGATTTCGTTGTATTTCTTAACGATATCTGATTTATTCTTGATGACATAATCATAATCTTCAGTGAGTGTTTTGATTTTGTCAATTGGTTTCATATTTTCGCTTGTTTTAGCATTTTTACGAACAGGACGGTTAGTAGTGGTTGTACCAAGGGTATCTTGTACTTCTTGAGAGATAATAAAATCGATAAATTTCTTAGCATTTTCCATGTTTTTAGCTTTTTTAACGATAGCAGCACTAGCAGGTAGGAAGACTGTTCCTTCTTTTGGATAGACTACCTTGATGTTAGCTCCGTCATTTAAGAGTTTAACTGCTGGATCTTCGTAAGAGAGACCAACAGCCATTTCTCCGTCAGCGACTGCTTTATAGACACCAGATGAGCTAGAACCAATCTTACCATCAATAAGTGTGAAGAGATCTTTTACATAAGACCAAGCTTTATCATCTTTGTAGCCACCTTGAGCTTGTAGCATGTTTGTTAATTGGGCAAAGGCACTAGAAGAGTTTGCTGGATCAGCAGTTGCGATTTTTCCTTTTAATTCAGGTTTAAGAAGGTCGCTATATCCTTCGATGTTCATGCCTTTAGTTAAATCAGGATTGACGATTAAAACACTACCATCCAATGTATAAGGAGTAGAGTAGCCAGTTGTATTTTGATATTCTTTGATAACATTATCATTTTCTTTTGAAGTATAGTTTTCAAAGAGTTCTCCGTGGGTAGCATATTGTGTGTAAGAACCACCAAAGATGACATCGGCTACAGGAGCTTCTTTTTCAGACTCTAGTTTTTTGAAAAGTTCTCCAGTACCAGCTTGAATCAGTTCTACTTTGATACCATATTTTTCTTCAAAGGCAGGGATAGTTGCTCCAATTAAGCCCTCTGAGTTTGGTGAATAAACGACTAGCGAACCGCCGTCTCCTTTATCAGATGAACTGTCATCGGCAGATTCATTAGAAGAACAAGCGGCAAGACCAAAAAGAACTAGTCCGCAAGCAGCATAATACATCCATTTCTTTTTCATGATGGATACCTCCGTTATGTTATTTAAGTTTATTTTAAAACAATGTAAGCGTTTTTAAAACCGATAATTCTATTCTATTAGAGTAAAATTCTCTACAAAAACGGAAGTAATCTTTTTGATTTTATAGTAGGGTTCGACAGTTAATAATTGAAAAGTCAAATTTTATTTTTTAGATTGGATATCTGTAAAAATGTCATTGTACTTTTTAAGAATAGTGGCTTTGTTTTTAATGATATAATCTGAATCTTCGGTGGCGATCTTGATTTCTGTCATAGCCTTCATATTTTTATTGGTTTTAGCATTTTTACGAATAGGTCGGATTGTAGTTTCGGTTCCTAGCTTATCTTGGATTTCTTGAGAAAGGAGGAAATCGATAAATTTCTTAGCATTGTCCATGTGTTTGGCGTTTTTGACGATAGCAGCGTTACCAGGTAAAAAGACAGTACCTTCTTTTGTATAAATAACTTTTACATCAACTCCGTCGTTTAAGAGTTTTAAGGCAGGATCTTCATAGGTGAGTCCTACAGCCATTTCTCCATCGGCGACAGCTTTATAAACATTTGAAGAGCTAGATGCAATTTTTCCATCTACTAGGGTAAATAGATTTTTCACATAGGCCCAAGCTTGCTCATTTTCATAGCCACCTTGATCTACAAGCATGTTTGTTAATTGAGCAAAGGCGCTTGAAGCATTACTTGGATCAGCAGTAGCGATTTTTCCTTTTAGTTTAGGATTGAGTAGATCATTATAGCCTTCAATTTTAATATCTTTAGTTAAAGCTGAATTGACAATCAGAACACTGACATCCAGTGTATAAGGTGTGTAGAATCCTGTTTTATTTTGATATTCAGGGATTATCTGGTCGTTTTCTTGGGAAGTATAAGGTTCAAAAAGTTTTTCGTTAGAAGAGAAGAGGGCATAGGAACCTCCGAAAATGACATCGGCTACTGGGGATTCTTTTTCGGCCTCAGCTTTTTTGAATAATTCACCAGTGCTGGCTTGTACTAAATCAACCTTAATACCATATTTTTCTTCGAAGGCAGGGATTGTTTCTTCAATAAGATCTTCAGGGTTAGGCGAGTATACAACCAAAGTGTTATCTGAACCTTTCTCAGAGCTAGTTTCCGCTTCTATAGCTGAAGAACATCCTGATAAAGTAAGAAATATCCAACCACAAGAGAGAAAGAATAGTAGTTTTTTCATAAAAATCTCCTTTTTTACGAACATTTAAACTCTACAACTTGTATAACGTTTATAATTTGTAGAGTCCTATAGAATATAATAAAAACCTTAAAGAAATCTAAAATAGAAAATAGGAATTAAGTTCCTAGAGTAAGAATGCGTGCACTGTACATAGGATTTCGATGGTAAGTATAAAATAAAAAGATTGCTACAATAGAGTTGAGCAATCCTTTTACATCAATGATTTTTATCCATTAATTTTAATTCTTTTGGAGAAATATGGAGATACTTTTTAAAAACTTTGGCAAAATATTTATAGTCTGAAAATCCAACTTGTTCAGAGATATCGCTTAAGGGAGAATTTGGGGACTCAGCTATTTTATTTATAGCTTGCTTGAGGCGGTAGCGTAATATATATTCATTTAGTGTCATGGGGAAGTCTTCTTTGATAACCTTATATAGATAACTTTCACTATATCCCAGTGATTCTGCTAACTTACTAATAGTAAAATGTTCTGCATAGTGGTTGTGGACAAAGGAAATAATTTGCTGAATGATTTGATTTTGTGTATCAACTTGTTGGATAGAGGTGAGTAAAGTTTGATATTCTTCTAAAAAAGGAGTTTCTTGATAGGTGCTAACTTGTAATCGCAAAACAATGTTTTGAAGACATTCTGTTAATTCCTTGGTATCAATTGGTTTAGATAGGAAATCAATCGCGCCATATTGCATGGCTTTTTTGGCATTTTGAAAATCGTTATAACCTGATAAAATAACTTTTTCATAAGGAAAGGTACGAGTGGCTTCGAACATCATAAAAGCATCCATAATTGGCATTGTGATGTCTGTTAAGACAATATGAGGTTCTTTTTCTTGGATGAGTTTCATTCCCTCTTGACCGTGACTGGCAGTTCCTACAACTTGGATGCCTAAGGAAGAGTAGTCTACAGCAATCTCTAGCCATTTTCGAATGAGGTGTTCATCTTCTACGATAATGAGTTTAAACATGAGTTAGTCCTTTCGTTACAAATTTGACCCAAGTTTCTCCTTGGCGATTGACTCCTAGATCTAGCTGAACATCAGGAAAGAAATTGCTCAATCGTTTATAGCTGTTAACAATGCCATGCTGGGTATGAGGGCTATCTAAAGAGTCTAAAATAGCGAATCGCTCTTGTTTTGTGAGTCCTCCAGCATTATCCTTGACTAAAAAAGTTAGAGAATCTGCTTCCAAGGTAATTTGGATATCAATATGAAGATCAATACGGTATTGCATCCCATATTTTATAGCATTTTCTACAAGAGGAAGCAAGAAAAGTTTAGGGATAGGCTGATTATCGACACTTTCTGGACAGACAATATCATAGGAAAAGTGCTCGAAACGAATCTTATGAATAATAAGGTAATCCTCTATAATCTTTAAATCCTGACAAATAGTTGTTTCTTTTTCTAAATCGGTGATACTGTAGCGAAGAATGCGCGTGAGATTTTGAATCAGGTCTTGTGTGAGGCTTGCATCGATTAAAGAAGTGATTTTAATCGTTTCAAGTGTATTGTAGAGAAAATGAGGGTTGAACTGAGCTTCCAGCATTTTTCTTTCAAAAATCCACTTTTCTTTTTCGATGGTCAACATTTTCTGATGAAGTTGATCTAATTCATACAACATATTATTAATTTTTTCGGCCATAAATTCAAACTCATCACCTGTTTGTAGATAAAGCCTTTTTTCTGCTTGTTTGGGAATTTCTTGAAGTTGGTAAACTAAGCTTTCAATAGGAACAGCGTTGTGTGTAGCAATCTTATGAGCAATTCGTCTTGCTTGCCAGAAGTAGAGGAAGAATATACATAAGGTGAGAATGGAGGCTAGACCGAGTAAGCTAGGAATAGGAAAGAAGGATTGAAAAGTATATATTGAAAAAATAGCACCGACTTTTTCTTTTTGAACAATAAGCGGTTCATTCGCATACCAGTGGGTGCGAGAGTGTAGGAGTTTCTCATCAAATTTTTCAAGAGTGGAACGAGTAAATTGATTTGTATTGTTGGAAAACATATTTCCAAAGCTATCGGTAATGATGTATTTAGAATTGATCATTGGGAAACTTGAGATGAAATCATTCTCATTTACGAAAGCAATAGTATAGGCCTTAACTCGTTGATTTTGAACTAGTGGTTTGATAAAGAGTGTATAATGTCGCTTATCTGAAGAGAGTGCAATTTTTTCTGTAACTTTATCTTGAGAAGAATTTTGGATGAGCAGTTTTAGATAGTAGGGTGATAAAATACTTTCTTGGTGATTTCGGTTGGTACTAAATAGTAATTCACCTGTATCACTTAGGATAATGAGGTCAGAACTAAGTTTTAATTTAGCTTTTGTCTCGTAAAATAGGCTAAAGACTTCTCGCTCTGTGTGTTTGCCGTCCAAAAATCCAGGAATCATTTTATAGTTCATAGTGGTCAGGAGCTCATTATTTGCTTCTTTCATCTCTTGAACTTGTTTGACAATCTGTCTCGTGTCTTTGGAGAGTTGTTGCTTTTGTAAAAAATAGGAAAAACCAAAAAGCAAAATGAGTAGTAAAAGAGAGGTCACAAAGGCTGCGATAGAGCTTCTATGGAGAATTTCTTTTTGGAGAGATTTTTTAAAGGAATGAGACATCTGCTACCTCCTTGGAAGGGTTTTCTGTTATAAGTATAGCAGTATAAAAATTCTAGAGCAAGGTAAAATAGAAAAGTATAGAATAGAACGAGACCAAATTCCCCCAAAAATGGTATAATAGTAACATCATAAAATTGGAGAAATAGCATGAGTTTTTACAATCATAAGGAAATCGAGCCTAAGTGGCAGGGCTACTGGGCTCAACATCATACATTTAAGACAGGAACAGATGCTTCAAAACCGAAGTTCTATGCTCTGGACATGTTCCCTTATCCTTCAGGAGCGGGTCTACACGTAGGACACCCAGAAGGCTATACAGCAACGGATATTCTCAGCCGTTACAAACGTGCGCAAGGCTACAATGTCCTTCACCCAATGGGGTGGGATGCCTTTGGTTTGCCTGCAGAGCAATACGCTATGGATAC
>CAUVMH010000052.1:0-9326 GCA_963552835.1 uncultured Streptococcus sp.
GACTTGCACAAAAAAGTCCGTCAAGGCTACCTCTCTCTTCTGGAAAAAGAAGGAAGTCGTATTGCCAAGATTGATGCCAGTCTTCCTTTGGAGGAGGTTGTGGAAGCTACCAAAACTGTCTTGTTTGAGAGAATGGGCTTGGCTAAATGAAACAAGAACAACTAAAGGCCTGGCAACCAGACCAGTTTGACCGCTTTGTCCGTATTCTAGAACAAGACCAGCTCAATCACGCCTATCTTTTTTCAGGTTTCTTTGGGAGCTTGGAAATGGCACAATTTTTGGCTAAGAGCCTCTTTTGTAGGGATAAAGTAGGCGTTTTACCATGTGAGAAATGCCGAAACTGCAAGCTGATTGAGCAGGAAGAATTTCCTGATGTCACCTTGATTAAGCCAGTCAATCAGGTCATCAAGACAGAACGCATTCGAGAATTGGTGGGTCAGTTTTCCCAAGCAGGGATTGAAAGCCAGAAACAGGTCTTTATTATTGAGCAGGCGGAAAAGATGCATCTCAACGCAGCCAATTCTCTGCTCAAGGTTATCGAAGAACCCCAGAGTGAAGTTTACATTTTCTTCTTAACCAGTGATGAGGAAAAAATCTTGCCGACCATCCGTAGTCGGACGCAGATTTTCCATTTTAAAAAGCAAGAAGAAAAGCTCATCCATCAATTAGAACAAACAGGTCTGGTCAAGAAAAAGGCGACCCTATTAGCCCGGTTTTGTCAATCACGAGCTGAAGCTGAAAAGTTGGCAAATCAAGCAAGTTTTTGGACCTTGGTGGATGAAAGTGAGCGCCTACTGACTTGGCTAGTAGCCAAGAAAAAAGAGAGTTATTTGCAGGTAGCCAAATTAGCCAGCTTGGCAGATGACAAGGAAAAACAAGATCAGGTTTTGCGAATCCTCGAAGTTCTCTGTGGGCAGGATCTCTTGCAAGCAAGGATTCGACAGATTTTACAAGATTTGCTAGAAGCTAGAAAAATGTGGCAAGCTAATGTCAGCTTTCAAAATGCCATGGAATATCTGGTCTTGAAAGAAATATAAACTCAATGGAGGATAAAGAAAGGAAAGGGCTGGTTTATGGACAAAAAAGAATTATTTGACGCGCTGGATGATTTTTCCCAACAGTTATTAGTAACCTTAGCCGATGTGGAAGCTATCAAGAAAAATCTCAAGAACCTGGTAGAGGAAAATACAGCTCTTCGTTTGGAAAATTCTAAGTTGCGCGAACGCTTAGGTGAAGTGGAAGCAGATGCTCCCGTCAAGGCCAAGCATGTTCGTGAAAGCGTCCGTCGGATCTATAAAGACGGATTTCACGTATGTAATGATTTTTATGGGCAACGCCGAGAGCAGGACGAGGAATGTATGTTCTGTGACGAGTTGTTGTACAGGGAGTAGGCATGCAGATTCAAAAAAGTTTTAAGGGGCAATCTCCCTATGGCAAGCTGTATCTAGTGGCAACGCCGATTGGCAATCTGGATGACATGACTTTTCGAGCTATCCAGACCTTGAAAGAGGTGGACTGGATTGCTGCTGAGGACACGCGCAATACTGGTCTTTTGCTCAAGCATTTTGACATTCAGACCAAGCAGATTAGTTTTTATGAGCACAATGCCAAGGAAAAAATTCCTGATTTGATCGGTTTTTTGAAGGCGGGTCAAAGTATTGCTCAGGTATCCGATGCGGGTCTGCCTAGCATCTCGGACCCTGGTCACGATTTAGTCAAGGTAGCCATCGAGGAAGAGATTGCAGTTGTCACAGTTCCAGGTGCCTCTGCAGGGATTTCTGCCTTGATTGCTAGTGGATTGGCGCCACAACCACATATCTTTTATGGTTTTTTACCGAGAAAATCAGGCCAGCAAAAGCAATTTTTCGACTCAAAAAAAGACTATCCAGAAACTCAGATTTTCTACGAATCGCCCCATCGTGTGGCAGATACATTGGAAAATATGCTAGAAGTCTACGGTGACCGCTCGGTGGTCTTGGTTAGAGAATTGACCAAAATCTATGAAGAATACCAACGAGGAAAGATCTCAGAGCTACTAGAAAGTATTGCTGAAACGCCACTCAAGGGGGAATGCCTTCTCATCGTTGAAGGTGCCAGTCAGGATGTGGAGGAAAAGGACGAGGAGGACTTGTTTTCAGAAATCCAATCTCGTATCCAGCAAGGTATGAAGAAAAATCAAGCCATTAAGGAAGTTGCGAAACTCTACCAGTGGAATAAGAGTCAGCTCTATGCTGCCTACCACGATTGGGAAGAAAATCAAAAAAATGACTAAACAGGGAAGTTTGCCTTCTTCCCTTTTTTTGTTATACTAGTAAAAGAAAATTTAGAAAGATTTGTGGGTGTCAAACAGTCTAGTAGCTTGTTTTGATATGAACTTAGGTTCCACCCAAAGAGGTATTAGTGTCGTGTCTCAATCTTATATCAATGTTATCGGTGCTGGTTTGGCAGGGTCTGAAGCTGCTTACCAAATCGCAGAACGTGGTATTCCAGTTAAACTCTATGAAATGCGCGGTGTCAAGTCAACACCCCAGCACAAAACAGACAATTTTGCTGAGTTAGTTTGTTCCAATTCCTTACGTGGGGATGCTTTGACAAATGCTGTCGGACTTCTCAAGGAAGAAATGCGCCGCTTGGGTTCTGTCATCTTGGAGTCTGCTGAGGCTACACGTGTTCCTGCAGGCGGTGCCCTTGCGGTGGACCGCGATGGTTTCTCTCAAATGGTGACCGAGAAAGTAGCCAACCACCCCTTGATTGAAGTGGTTCGTGATGAAATTACAGAATTGCCGACGGATGTTATTACGGTTGTCGCTACTGGTCCTTTGACCAGCGATGCCCTAGCTGAGAAGATTCATGCCCTTAATGATGGGGATGGATTCTATTTCTACGATGCGGCGGCGCCGATTATCGATGTCAATACCATCGATATGAGCAAGGTCTATCTCAAGTCTCGTTATGACAAGGGAGAAGCAGCCTACCTCAATGCTCCAATGACCAAGCAAGAGTTTATGGATTTCCATGAAGCCTTGGTCAATGCGGAAGAAGCACCGCTCAATTCGTTTGAAAAAGAAAAGTACTTTGAAGGATGTATGCCTATCGAAGTCATGGCCAAGCGTGGCATTAAAACCATGCTTTATGGCCCTATGAAACCAGTTGGTCTGGAGTACCCAGATGACTACACAGGCCCTCGTGATGGAGAATTTAAAACCCCTTATGCAGTTGTCCAGCTTCGTCAGGACAATGCGGCTGGTAGCCTCTATAATATCGTCGGTTTCCAGACCCACCTCAAATGGGGAGAACAAAAGCGTGTTTTCCAAATGATTCCAGGTCTTGAAAATGCGGAGTTTGTCCGTTATGGGGTCATGCACCGCAATTCCTATATGGATTCACCAAATCTTCTTGAACAGACCTACCGTTCTAAGAAACAACCAAACCTCTTCTTTGCTGGTCAAATGACGGGTGTGGAAGGCTATGTTGAATCAGCAGCATCAGGCTTAGTTGCAGGTATTAACGCGGCTCGCCTCTTCAAGGGTGAAAGTGAAGCTATCTTCCCAGAGACCACAGCAATCGGAAGTCTGGCTCATTACATCACCCATGCGGACAGCAAACATTTCCAACCAATGAATGTCAATTTTGGGATTATCAAGGAGTTGGAAGGCGAGCGTATCCGTGATAAGAAGGCTCGTTATGAAAAAATTGCAGAGCGTGCCCTTACCGACTTAGAGGAATTTTTAACGGTCTAATTTTTTTGAAAGAATTGCTCATGATACTATAAAAATCTGAGAAATTGTGATAAAATAGGTAGGATAAAAAAAAGGAGAGTAAAAATGGCGAACCCCAAGTATAAACGTATTTTAATCAAGTTATCAGGTGAAGCCCTTGCCGGTGAACGTGGCGTAGGGATTGATATCCAAACAGTTCAAACAATCGCAAAAGAGATTCAAGAAGTTCATAGCTTAGGTATCGAAATTGCCCTTGTTATTGGTGGAGGAAATCTCTGGCGCGGAGAACCTGCTGCAGAAGCTGGAATGGACCGCGTTCAGGCCGATTACACTGGAATGCTTGGGACCGTGATGAATGCTCTTGTGATGGCAGATTCATTGCAACAAGTTGGTGTCGATACGCGTGTACAAACAGCCATTGCTATGCAACAAGTGGCAGAGCCTTATGTACGCGGACGTGCTCTTCGCCACCTTGAAAAAGGCCGCATCGTTATCTTTGGTGCTGGTATTGGTTCACCTTACTTCTCAACAGATACAACAGCAGCCCTTCGTGCAGCTGAAATCGAAGCGGATGCCATCCTTATGGCTAAAAATGGCGTAGACGGTGTTTACAATGCCGATCCTAAGAAAGACAAGACAGCTGTTAAGTTTGAAGAATTGACCCACCGTGATGTTATCAATAAAGGTCTTCGTATCATGGACTCAACTGCTTCAACCCTCTCTATGGACAACGACATTGACTTGGTTGTCTTCAATATGAACCAACCAGGCAACATCAAACGTGTCGTATTTGGTGAAAATATCGGAACAACAGTTTCAAACAATATCGAAGAAAAGGAATAAGAAAATTATGGCTAATGCAATTGTAGAAAAAGCTAAAGAGAGAATGACCCAGTCTCACCAATCACTTGCTCGTGAATTTGGTGGTATCCGCGCCGGTCGTGCCAACGCAAGCTTACTAGACCGTATCCACGTAGAATACTATGGAGTCGAAACTCCTCTTAACCAAATCGCTTCAATTACCATTCCAGAAGCGCGTGTCTTGTTGGTAACACCATTTGACAGGTCTTCTTTGAAAGACATCGAACGTGCCTTGAACGCTTCTGACCTAGGTATCACGCCAGCTAATGACGGTTCTGTAATCCGCTTGGTTATCCCTGCTCTTACAGAAGAAACTCGTCGTGACCTTGCTAAAGAAGTGAAGAAGGTTGGCGAGAATGCTAAAGTGGCTGTCCGCAATATCCGTCGTGATGCTATGGATGAAGCAAAGAAACAAGAAAAAGCAAAAGAAATCACTGAAGACGAATTGAAGACTCTTGAAAAAGATATTCAAAAAGTAACAGACGACGCTGTGAAACACATCGACGACATGACTGCCAATAAAGAAAAAGAAATCTTGGAAGTCTAAAAATAAACAGAAAAACTCAGTTGGCATTGCTGGCTGAGTTTTATTCGAAAGAAGGAAATATGAATACAAATCTTGCAAGTTTTATCGTTGGACTCATCATCGATGAAAATGACCGTTTTTACTTTGTGCAAAAGGATGGTCAGACCTATGCTCTTGCCAAGGAAGAAGGTCAACATTCGGTAGGTGATACGGTCAAAGGTTTTGCCTATATGGATATGAAGCAGAAACTCCGATTGACCACTTTAGAAGTGACCGCCACTAAGGATCAATTTGGCTGGGGAACGGTAACAGAAGTTCGTAAGGACTTGGGTGTTTTTGTCGATACCGGTTTACCTGATAAGGAAATCGTTGTGTCACTCGATATCCTCCCTGAGCTCAAGGAACTCTGGCCTAAGAAGGGGGATAAACTCTACATCCGTCTTGAAGTGGACAAGAAAGACCGAATCTGGGGACTTTTGGCGTATCAGGAAGACTTCCAACGTCTGGCTCGTCCTGCTTACAACAACATGCAGAACCAAAACTGGCCAGCCATTGTTTACCGTCTCAAGCTGTCAGGAACATTTGTTTACCTACCAGAGAATAACATGCTTGGTTTCATTCATCCAAGTGAGCGCTACGCAGAGCCACGTTTGGGGCAAGTGTTAGATGCGCGTGTCATTGGTTTCCGTGAAGTGGACCGTACCTTGAACTTATCCCTCAAACCACGTTCTTTTGAAATGTTGGAAAATGATGCCCAGATGATTTTGACCTACTTGGAAAGCAATGGCGGTTTCATGACCTTAAATGATAAGTCATCTCCTGAGGACATCAAGGCAACCTTTGGCATTTCAAAAGGTCAGTTCAAGAAAGCACTCGGTGGCTTGATGAAGGCTGGCAAAATCAAGCAAGACCAGTTTGGGACAGAGTTGATTTAGGTCTTATAGACATGATAAAGAAACTTGAAGAAATGAGTTTAGAGGAACTCTGGCAACTTTTTCCTATTTTTCTAGTAGAGCACAAGTCAGAGTGGAAAGACTGGTATGAATCGGAAAAAGCAAATCTGAAAAAAATATTGGGTGCAAATGTTATTAAAAGAATAGAACATATCGGTAGCACTGCTATCCCTAATATTTGGGCCAAAAATATCGTTGATATTCTGCTAGAAGTAGGTAAAATAGAGGATTTAGCAAGAGTCAGGGATTTATTGGTGAAGAATGGTTGGCTAGTGATGTCGGAGAGTCCTAACAGGATTTCGCTAAATAAAGGATATACAGAGCAGGGATTTGCTGAGAAAGTTTTTCATTTACATTTGCGAATGACGGGAGATCATGACGAGATTTATTTTAGAGATTATCTCTGCCAGCATCCAGATATTGCCCAAGCGTATCAGGAATTAAAACTCAGTTTGTGGAAAAAATTTGAACACAATCGAGACGCCTATACAGATGCTAAAACAGATTTTATAAACCACTACGTTTCAGAGGCTAAGTCCAGTAATTTTCAAGAATCAGAAAAGTGTCATCAAAAAACTCTTGATAGGAGAAAGAATTGAGAAAATCATTTTACACTTGGCTCATGACCGAGCGCAATCCCAAAAGTAACAGTCCCAAAGCTATCTTGGCAGACCTCGCTTTTGAAGAGTCGGCTTTTCCAAAACACACGGATGATTTTGATGAGGTGAGTCGCTTTTTGGAGGAGCATGCCAGTTTCTCTTTTAACCTAGGTGACTTTGACGCCATCTGGCAAGAATACTTAGAACACTAGAGACAATGAGATGAGGCTAGTATTTTATTGTTCTCTTTGCTATAATAAAAAGAAATAAACGGATTAGAGAGGTTCTTTATTTGAAGGAACATTCAATAGACATTCAACTAAGTCATCCAGATGACTTGTTTCATCTTTTTGGTTCCAACGAGCGCCATCTTCGTTTGATGGAAGAAGAGCTCGATGTGGTGATTCATGCCCGTACGGAGATTGTACAGGTTTTGGGAGAAGAGCCTGCCTGTGAGGAAGCCCGTCAGGTTATCCAAGCCTTGATGGTCTTGGTGAATCGAGGAATGACGGTTGGCACACCAGATGTGGTCACTGCGATTAGCATGGTCAAAAACGATGAAATCGACAAGTTTGTCGCCCTTTACGAAGAAGAAATTATCAAGGACAATACTGGGAAACCGATTCGTGTCAAAACCTTAGGTCAAAAACTTTATGTGGACAGTGTCAAACAGCATGATGTGACCTTTGGAATCGGACCAGCAGGGACAGGGAAGACCTTTCTTGCAGTGACTTTGGCAGTAACTGCCCTTAAACGTGGGCAAGTCAAGCGGATTATCCTTACTCGTCCAGCAGTGGAAGCAGGTGAGAGTCTAGGATTTCTTCCGGGTGATCTTAAGGAGAAGGTGGATCCTTATCTTCGACCAGTTTATGATGCCTTGTATCAGATTCTCGGCAAAGACCAAACGACTCGTCTCATGGAGCGTGAGATTATCGAAATCGCGCCTCTTGCTTACATGCGTGGTCGGACCTTGGACGATGCTTTTGTCATTCTCGATGAGGCACAAAATACGACCATCATGCAGATGAAGATGTTCCTGACTCGTTTAGGCTTTAATTCCAAGATGATTGTCAATGGAGATATCAGCCAGATTGACCTACCACGCAATGTTAAGTCCGGTTTGATTGATGCTCAAGAAAAACTTAAGAACATTCACCAAATTGACTTTGTTCATTTTTCAGCCAAGGATGTGGTTCGCCATCCAGTTGTCGCTCAGATTATCCGAGCTTATGAACCAGCTCCGGTTAAGGTTGAAGAAAAGAAGGAAGAGACAGAATAGCAAAAAAGAGCAGTTCAGATTTGAACTGCTCTTTTTTAATGAGTGTCTAGCTTTAAACAAGTTCGTCGATAGACGTGTGCTCTTTATCGAGCCCTTGAGCAACTGGGAGGCTAGTTAAGTAACCTTGATAAGTGGTCACACCTTGACGTAAGCCTTCATCTTCAGCAATTGCTTGTGCGAATCCTTTGCCAGCCAGAGCTTCGATATAAGGAAGAGTGACATTGGTTAGGGCGATAGTAGAAGTACGGGCAACCGCACCAGGGATATTGGCAACGGCATAGTGGAGAACACCGTATTTTTCATAGACAGGTTCATCGTGTGTTGTCACACGGTCAGCTGTCTCGATAACGCCACCTTGATCAACGGCAACGTCAACGATGACAGAGCCAGGACGCATTTGTTTGACCATCTCATCTGTCACCAATTTCGGTGCTTTGGCCCCAGGGATGAGAACTGCACCAATCACCACATCAGCATCTCTCACACTTGCTTCGATGTTGAATGAATTAGACATAAGAGTTTGGATTTGGTTTCCAAAGACTTCTTCTAGAACCGAGAGACGCTTAGCACTGATATCTAAAATAGTCACTTTAGCACCAAGACCAAGGGCGATGCGGGCAGCATGTGTACCGACGACACCACCACCGATGATGGTTACTTTTCCTTTTGGAACACCTGGTACACCACCAAGTAGAACACCAGAGCCACCAGCTTGCTTAGTAAGGAAGTGAGCTCCGATTTGAACCGCCATACGACCTGCAACCTCACTCATAGGAACGAGGAGAGGTAGTTGTCCTTGATTATCACGAACAGTTTCATAGGCAATTCCTGTTGTTTTGGCTGCTAACATAGCATCTGCTAATTCTGGAGCAGCTGCCATGTGCAAGTAGGTGAAGAGGAGAAGATCATCGCGCAAATAACCGTATTCAGAAGCTAGTGGTTCTTTTACTTTCACGACTAATTCGGCTGCCCAGGCTTCAGCAGCAGTTGCGACAATCTCAGCTCCTTGCTTTTGATAGTCTGCATCAGTAAATCCTGAACCGAGACCAGCATTTGTTTCGATGAGAACACGATGTCCACGATTGACTAAACTGTGGACGCCAGCAGGAGTGAGGGCAACACGGTTTTCATTATTTTTAATTTCTTTTGGGATTCCGATTAACATAGAGATAACCTACCTTTCAATTGACGGTCTTGTTTTGGTTGTCACATTCCAGTTCATAAATCAAAAATGTGATGGTTTTATTGTATATGAAACCGCTTCAAAAATCAAGAAAAACTTGTCATCCAAATTTATTTATGCTAGACTAGTGAGAATCAAACTCTAATGGAGGGAAAAGTATGGAATCAATATTTGTGAAATTTGCCCAGTATCCATCTATAGAAACG
>CAUVMH010000053.1:0-8996 GCA_963552835.1 uncultured Streptococcus sp.
GATGGGCATTTGGATTTTAATCCCAAGGTCTATAATGAACTTGGTTTGGAGGTTTTTCGGAAGATCGTGCGCCATGAACTCTGTCACTATCACCTTTATTTTCAGAAAAAGGGTTATCGCCATAAGGACCGAGATTTTAAGGAACTTTTGAAAGAAGTGGATGGACTGCGCTATGTACCACCCATGAAAACACAATCTCAAAGTGCCTACCTAGTCTATCAGTGCCAATCTTGCCAGCAAAGTTATCAGCGTAAGAGAAGAATTGATACCAAACGCTATCGCTGTGGAGTTTGTCGAGGTAAACTCGTCATCATAAATCGGCCTAAGGACTGATGTTTGTGCCCCTGTTTCATGCTATACTAGTTGTAAGAATACCGAAAGAGGAAACAATCACGAATACAAAATTTTATAAAATGAGACGAAATCGCATGGTATCGGGAGTTTTAGCTGGTCTATCAGACAAGTGGAAACTTGATGTAACCCTAGTCCGCTTTCTCTTCGCCATTTTTACCATATCAAATTTTGGAGTTGGTGTGATTATTTACATCATTCTTGCCTCTATCCTGCCAACTAAGGAAGAGATTGAAGCTGAAATGTACGGAACAGGACCACGCAAACGCAAGGAAGCCGAGGCTATTGATGACAATGATGGCTGGTTTTGGTGAGATTTAACAGGAAGTATTTATTATTTGCACTATGTTACTTAAAAGAAGCAGCATAAATGACTGAAAATCCCTTGTGGTTATTTAGCCACAAGGGATTTTGATGTTTAAGTATATTCTTTTCCATCTTGAGAGAGATGAATTACCTGATCAGCCATTTTCCATATACTAGGATTGTGAGTTGCGATGATAATTGTTCTATTAGCATTACGAAGTTCAAGGAGAATTTCCATAATTTCCTTGGAATTTTTTGGATCTAGCGAGGCGGTAGGCTCATCGGCTAAAATTAAAGGAGGATCTTTCAGGATAATCTTAGCAAGTGCTACGCGTTGAGCCTCGCCACCAGATAATTCATAGATTTTTTGGTTGAGACTTAGATAATCTAGTCTGACAGCTTGTAGTGCTTGAAGAAGAAGTCTCTCTTTTTCTTGTTTCTTGTTCTGTTTTTTGCCAATCAGTCCCAGCTCAAGATTTTCTCGAATGGTCTGACTTTCTAATAGTCCGAAGTTCTGGAAGAGATAACCTAGCTCGTTACGATAGAATTCCTCATTTTTTAGTGAAGTCAAAGGCTTTCCTTTGTAAACTATTTCTCCTTTGTCGAAAGTCTCTAGTTTTGCAAGCATATTGAGCAAAGTAGTTTTTCCACAACCACTGTTTCCTATCAAAGCATACACCATACCACTTTGAAAATTCAGATTCAAGTCTGAAAAAATAATACGAGAACCAAATTGTTTCCAAATATGTTGTAATTCAATCATACTATCCTCCTTTGATAATGCTAACATAGGTTTTACTTTCCTTCTTATCACAGATTTTCAATAGAAGAACGGCTAAACTTGAAAAGCTGAAAAATAGGATCAGGGTAATCCAGATATTCTTAGAAATAATGAAAGCTAGACCACTTCCGAGAAAGAGAGCTGCTATTTGAGAAGTGATATATCTACTGTGTAATTCAAAGAAATAATAGCCTGCTATTTTTTTCAAGAATATGGTTTTGCGAAAGGCTTCAAAATAGAGCAGATTTAAACTTGTAAACAGCAAAATTGAAGTCAAAATAGCAAACATAGCACTCGCTAAGTTACTAAAAATTTCGATTTTAATTTTTTGATTTAACTGGAGATAGGTTTCCCTAGCAGGCGATAGCCTTGAGACCATATGATCAAGTTGATAGTGTTTCAAAAGTTCTTGTGTTTGGTGGAGGTCTGTAAAATAGAGATATTCTAGATTTGTAAACCAGAAGATGGAGGAAGCCTTACCAAGTGCTTTAGGAGAAAGCACAAGAAAGATGGGATTTGATAACCATTGATCATAAGCGATATGGGTGGTATTATAGAGAAATACATCATTATTTTGATTGGTATAAGCTATACTAACTTCGACAGTTTGATTAGACTCGCTACTGTATAATCGGTTGGTTAACTCTTGTTGCAAGGTTGATTTTATATCTTTTTCATTTTTTTGTAGTTCTTCTGGGAGTATGGCAAGGATCTGTCTATCTTTGAGGGTGTTGATTTTTTGAAAGGTTTCTGATGATAAGTCCATATCTTCCTTTTGGAAGTAGCTGGGCGTGACGTAGAGAATATTTTTTCCTTCCACACCATAAGGGTTATTTTCAGTTTCATTATGATTTGAGGTAGCTTGCTTAAGAGCTTGCTCAACTAGATTATGTTTAATAAGGAAGGCATTCTCATTATCTATAGCATGCTGAATAAAGTCAAACCATTTATCAGCATTTGTCTGCAGTTCATCTAAATTTTTCATCTGACTGGAACGCCCTGTTTGAAGAGTAACAACATTGGAGCGTTGTTCCCAAGTAGCTTGTCCAGCCTCATTTTTCTCAAGTATATGATAGTAAGTAGACATACGTCCAAATCCTACAATAACCAGTAGAATGGCAAGTACCTGACCAAAGTAGAGAATGCGTAGGATTGACTTGATTGGTAATTTTCCTTTGATGATAGAGAGGAGATGAACTTTTTTCAAAGAAATGGTAAAAAGAAGGGCAATTAGGAGGCTAAGTAAGAAAAGTAGGCTATTGTAAAGAATAAAAAGTATTCCTAAAAAAGTTTGAACCTCATAAGGATATCCTAGGGAAATGAGTAAGACACTTGCTATCAGCAAAGCAGGTAGACCAAAAAGAAGGATATCAAGTCCGTCTTTTGCGAGAGAACGAAAGAAGAGATGGCTCAGTTGTTCTCCAGAAATCAATCGAATCCCTGACTGAGAGAGAGATTGAATTTGGCCAATAACAATCAAAGCTAAGAAAGTCAGCAAAAAGATTAACATACTGGTAAGCTGATTAGGTTGGGTAAAGAGGGCAAGTACAAAGGATACTCTGTCATTTTCAAATGCATTCGCTTTTTCTAGTCCAAGTTCTTTCAGATGAGTGGCCAATTCTTGACTAGTTAGGGATCCGCTGATAATATTGTAGTTGTTGAGAAGATCGCTCTTGTGAATGCTTTCTTGACTTGCTGGAGGCATCCAGTCTGGGAGTTTCCCATCTCCAAAAACTTCGTAGTAAGTTTGTGATTTTCCATCACTATCTACTTCCCAAATGGTTCTTGAGATAAGACTATTATGTTCTTTAGCAAGACTATTTAATTCTTCTTTAACGGTAGAATAATCTGCTTGCCCACTTAATACTGCTGCACCCGGGAACAGGATTTGTGGAAGAGAGTCTTTCCAAAAGGACAGAGTGGCAATGAGAAAGAAAGTTAAAAGAAGATTGCTGATGAAGAGAAAAACACGTTTCATAGGAACCTCTTTCTAAAAAGAGGGGCTGAGCCTCCCTCCTTATAGCAGTGATACGAATGATAGTTTAGCACTTTTAAAGATAATTAGCAGAAAGCCTTTTCATAATTTAATTTTACTATTATTTTAAGAATAAAACAAGCAATGACAGGACTTCTTATAGTAGCTATTTTCAAAAAAATTCTTCAATCTTACAAAAATGTAAGATTAAAGTCTCTTTTGTAAGGTTAGGTTATGGCAGGCCGTCTTTTTTTGCGATAAACTAGACTCATAAAGAACAAAGGAGCAAAACCATGAAAAGAATTTTACAAAAGAAAACAAGAAAACCAAGTCAAAAAGATATAGAGCGTGTTCAACTGGGATGCGCTATGATGCAAGCACAGTTTCAAATGATGGGATATTAAGAAGGAGATAATCATGACACTTTTAGATGTAAAACACGTTCAAAAAATCTACAAAACACGTTTCCAAGGCAACCAAGTAGAGGCCCTCAAGGACATTCACTTTACCGTGGAAAAGGGTGACTACGTTGCCATCATGGGTGAATCTGGTTCAGGAAAGTCAACCCTGCTCAACATCCTAGCTATGCTGGATAAACCAACTCGCGGGCAGGTTTACTTAAACGGAACCGACACAGCCACTATTAAAAATTCACAGGCTTCGAGTTTCCGTCGTGAGAAGTTGGGATTTGTTTTCCAAGACTTTAATCTGCTAGATACCCTGTCTGTTAAGGATAATATCTTACTTCCGTTAGTTCTATCACGAAAACCTATCACGGAGATGATGAAGAAATTGGTGGTAACAGCTGAAAATTTAGGCATCAACCAATTGCAAGAGAAGTATCCTTACGAGATCTCAGGAGGTCAAAAGCAGCGGGTAGCAGTAGCACGCGCTATCATCACTGAACCTGAAATTCTCCTTGCGGATGAGCCAACAGGAGCCCTTGACTCCAAGTCATCTGCAGCTCTTTTGGATGTTTTTGATGAAATCAATGAGCGCGGGCAAACCATTCTCATGGTAACTCACTCAACCGCAGCAGCCAGCAGGGCCAAGCGCGTTCTCTTTATCAAGGACGGCATTCTTTACAACCAAATCTACCGTGGAGATAAGACAGAGCGTCAAATGTTCCAAGAAATCTCTGATACTTTGACTGTTATGGCAAGCGAGGTGAATTAGTATGTTCCGATTAACCAATAAGTTAGCGGTATCTAACTTGATTAAAAACCGCAAACTCTACTATCCCTTTGCCCTTGCTGTTCTCTTAGCAGTGACCATCACCTATCTCTTTTACTCACTGTCACTTAATCCTAATATTGGCAAGATCCGAGGGGGAGAAAGTATTTCTGCGACCCTTGCTCTCGGTATGGTGGTTGTTACCATCGCTTCTGGAATTATTGTCTTTTATGCCAATAGTTTTGTTATGAAGAACCGCTCCAAGGAGCTAGGTGTATATGGTATGCTGGGTCTTGAAAAGCGCCATTTAATCAGTATGGTTTTTAAGGAGCTTGTTATTTTTGGTTCCTTAACCTTGACAGCTGGTCTCGGCTTAGGAGCCCTCTTTGATAAACTAATCTTTGCCCTTCTTCTGAAGCTGATGAAAATGAAAGTGGAGCTCGTTTCGACTTTCCAACCAATTGTCTTTATCCTAGTTCTCATCGTCTTTGGAGTTATCTTCCTAGGTCTAATTTTTATCAATGCCTTTCGCATCGCACGCATGAATGCCCTTCAGCTCTCTCGTGAAAAAGCCAGTGGTGAGAAAAAAGGACGTTTCTTAGGCCTTCAAACCATTCTAGGTCTAATCAGTTTGGGAGCTGGTTACTATCTAGCAATAACAGTCGAAAATCCACTTTCTGCTGTTCTGATTTTCTTCGTAGCAGTCTTGCTGGTAATTTTTGGAACTTATCTTCTCTTCAATGCAGGGATTACAGTTTTCCTACAAATCTTGAAGAAAAACAAGCGTTACTATTACCAACCTAACAACATGATTTCCGTATCCAATCTTATTTTCCGTATGAAGAAAAATGCGGTTGGTCTAGCGACGATTGCAATTCTCTCAACCATGGTCTTGGTGACTATGTCTGCTGCAACGAGTATCTTTAAAGCCTCAGAAAACTTCAAAAAGGTCATGAATCCACATGATTTCGGGATTACAGGACAGAATGTTGAAAAAGAAGACATAAATAAACTCCTAGACCAGTATGCTAGCGATAAAGGATTGACTGTCACAAAGAAAGAAGTCCTTACATACAGTAACTTTGGTGTGGCAAACCAAGAAGGTACGAAATTGACAATCTTTAAGAAAGGTCAAAATCGTGTTAAACCGAAAACTATTTTTATGGTCTTTGACCAAAAAGACTACGAGAATATGACGGGTCAGAAACTTGGACTTTCAGGCCATGAAGTTGGATTGTTTGCTCAAAACAAGCAACTTCAAGGTCAGAAAGAACTGACTCTGAATGACCAGACCTACACAATCAAAGAAGAAATCAAAAAAGATTTTATTCTTGAACATGTCCCAAATCAGTACAATACTCTAACTTCGGACTATAACTATTTGGTTGTTCCTGACTTGAAAGCCTTTCTAGAACAGCATCCTAACTCTTCCATCTTTAATCAATACTACGGTGGTATGAATGTAACGGCTAGTGAGGACGAGCAACTTAAAATTGCAGATGACTATTCAAAATTCGTTAACAACTTTAATAGAGAATTAAACAAAGAAGGAAGCTATGTTTACGGAAGTAATCTTGTTGATAGCAGTGCGCAGATGAGTGCTCTCTTTGGTGGAGTCTTCTTCATCGGTATCTTCCTCTCTATCATCTTTATGGTGGGAACGGTTCTCGTCATCTACTACAAACAAATCTCTGAAGGCTATGAAGATCGTGAACGCTTCATCATTTTGCAAAAAGTCGGTCTCGATCAAAAGCAAATCAAGCAAACCATTAATAAACAGGTCCTAACTGTTTTCTTCCTCCCATTGCTCTTTGCTTTCCTACACCTTGCCTTTGCCTATCATATGCTTAGCCTCATCCTAAAAGTCATTGGGGTACTAGATGCAACCATGATGCTGACTGTCACTCTGTCCATCTGTGCGATCTTCCTCATCGTCTACGTTTTGATTTTTATGATTACCTCAAGAAGCTATCGCAAGATTGTGCAAATGTAAAAAAGATACCTCGATGATTGTCGAGGTATTTCTTTTATTTTAAATGCTAAAGAGTTGTCCCAAGAGGAAGGTTACGCCCATGGTCAGAAGTCCGATACAGAGGTTACGGATCATAGCAGTTTTCGTAGGAGCTTTTCCTAATTTAGCACTGGTATAGCCCGTAATAAGAAGGGAAAGGGCCACGATAAAAACAGTAGCAGGGATGCGATAGTCACTTGGAAAGACGATAATGGAAAGCATAGGAGGAAGACTTCCCAGTACAAAGGCGATAAAGCTAGAGATAGCAGCATGCCAAGGGTTGGTAAACTCTTCGTACTCGATTCCATACTTTTCTTCGACCAAGGCTTTGAGGGGATTTTTTAAAAAGGCTTTGTTGGTCAAGAGTTGGGCGGACGTTTCACACTCACCATTTTGTAGGTAAGCTGCGTAGAGGGATTGTTTTGCAGATTCAATGTCCTTATCCAAGAGCAACTGTTCTCTGGCAACAGCGGCTTCTTCCGTGTCTTTCTGAGTGGATACAGAGACATATTCGCCACCGGCCATAGAAAAAGCACCAGCGAGGATAGCCGCCAATCCTGATAAAAAGATAATCCAGATATTGCTTGTCGCACTGGCAACACCGATAACGACTCCAGCGATGGAAATAATTCCATCATTGGCACCGAGAACACCCGCGCGCAGGATATTGAGTCGGCCTGCAAAGTTTGCATCAATTTCATGTTTTATTTCTGTCATAGTCATCTCCTTTCTCTCCATTATAGAGAAAAGAGTAGGGGAATACAAACTTTTTAAACTATCTGAAAAAAGTTCTACGATTCTAATTTTTAGGCCCTTTGAAGTTTTACCGAAAAAGCACGGCAATACAGTTGCCAATCCTACTGTACAAGTCCTTTTTTAGCTTATCTATGGTATAATAGAAGGTAGATTTATCAATTGGAGAATGAAGGATTTTATGATTAAACTTGTAGCAACCGATATGGATGGAACCTTTCTAGATGGAGAGGGGCGGTTTGATATGGAACGCCTCAGAAACGTACTTGTTTCCTACAAGGAAAAGGGGATTTATTTTGCAGTGGCTTCAGGTCGTGGTATTCTGTCCCTGAAAAAGTTGTTTGCGGATGTACGTGATGAAGTGATTTTTATAGCTGAAAATGGGAGCTATGTTGAGTTTCATGGTGAGGATATGTATGAGGCTACTATGACTCGGGATTTTTACTTGAGCACTTTTGAAGCTTTAAAGAAATCGCCCTACTTTGATGAAAGAAAAATGCTACTGACTGGGAAAAAAGCTTGTTATGTTTTGGATACAGTGGATGAGACCTATCTGATGTTTAGCCGTCACTACAATGAAAACATTCAAAAAGTAGCGAGTTTGGAAGATATCTCAGATGAGATTTTTAAATTCACTACTAACTTTACTGAAGAAACGATAGAAGCTGGAGAGGCCTGGGTCAACGAAAATGTTTCTGGTGTGAAAGCCATGACAACTGGTTTTGAATCCATCGATATTGTCTTGGACTACGTTGATAAGGGTGTGGCTATTGTTGAGCTGGCAAAAAAACTTGGTCTGACCATGGATCAGGTCATGGCTTTTGGCGATAATCTCAATGACCTTCATATGATGCAGGTTGTTGGACACCCAATCGCCCCTGAAAATGCGAGACCAGAGATTTTAGAATTAGCAGAGACAGTGATTGGCCACCATAAGGACCAGTCAGTGATGGCTTATATGGAGGGTTTGTAATGGCAGATATTAAATTGATTGCATTGGATTTGGATGGCACCTTGCTGACAACGGATAAAAAACTGACAGATCGTACCAAGGAAGTCCTCAAAGCTGCGCGTGACCGTGGCATCAAGGTCGTTCTGACAACAGGTCGTCCTTTGAAGGCTATGGATTTCTTTCTCCATGAGCTAGGGACTGATGGTCAGGAGGACGAGTACACCATCACCTTTAATGGTGGTCTAGTGCAAAAAAACACAGGAGAGATTCTCGATAAAACAGTCTTTTCAATCGACGATGTAGCACGATTGTACGAGGAAACTGAAAAACTCGGACTTCCGTTAGATGCCATTTCAGAAGGAACCGTCTATCAAATCCAGTCAGACCAAGAAAGTCTCTATGCTAAGTTCAACCCAGCCTTGACTTTTGTACCTGTCGCTTTTGAAAATCTATCTAGTCAGATGACATATAATAAATGTGTGACTGCCTTTGCCCAAGAACCTTTGGATGCAGCGATTCAACAGATTTCTCCTGAATTGTTTGACCAATACGAAATCTTCAAATCGCGTGAAATGCTATTGGAATGGTCGCCAAAAAATGTCCACAAGGCAACAGGTTTAGCGAAATTAATTAAACACTTAGGAATCGATCAAAGTCAAGTCATGGCTTGTGGGGACGAGGCCAATGACCTTTC
>CAUVMH010000054.1:0-8757 GCA_963552835.1 uncultured Streptococcus sp.
AACTATCTCTCCTGATGTGTTTTTATATCTATTAATGCTATTCTCTATTGTGCTGAATTTCCCGTTAAATTCTTCAGCACCACATAAAAAATTTAAATTGAAATTAGGAATTAGGAAAAGAAATGTATAGTTACCCTGTAGTCATCCATTTTCACCGAAAAAATGAGGATTATGCCGCTTGTTCATTTAGTAGAAAACAGGCGGATATTAAAGAAAATTTGTATTATGAAAATGACTATTTTGGAGCAAAATTCTCCTTTACAGTTACAAGTGCAGAAAGGCTCGATACTCTGACCTTTTCTGTCGAAATCGATGGAAAGACAAAGGACTATCTCCTACGGTTTAACCATTATCCACTGTTGACTGAGGTTTGGATTTTGGATGGTGATGAGACAGTTTATTATTCTGAAAATCCAGCCATTGCAAGTCCTTACTATAAAGATCAAAACCCGTTTGCTTTTGATAAAGCCTTTCACAGTGAAAGTTTTGATCATCATTGGGGATACCAAGGAGAGTTAGGTTATAGTATCTCAGACTACCAGACAAGCTTTAAACTCTGGGCTCCTACAGCTACAGCTGTACAGGTGGTTGTCTATGAAAATACCAGCAACGATGCTCCGATTTGGAAAACCTATAATCTAGAGCGTGGGAATAGCTATTCATATAGTCATAAGTACAATACCATTGGTCTTTGGGGTGTAGATCTAGATGAGAATCTTGCAGGTAAGGCTTATCAGTATCAGATTGAGTTTCCGCACCACCAGACTTTGACACGAGACCCTTATACAACTGCAACAAGTCCTGACGGAAAACGTTCTGTTATTCTAACTCACAAAGAGAAACAAGTAGAAGGATTTGAAGTCAAACATGGGACAGACGCACCTTGGCGTTTGGAAAATCCATGTAAAGCCGTTATCTGTGAAATGCACATTCGTGATTTTACAAAATCGCCGACATCGGGAGTTCCAGAAAACCTTCGAGGGACCTTCCTTGGGGCTGCGCAAACGGAAACGGTTAACCAATATGGACAAGCAACCGCTTTTGACTATATCAAAGCGCTTGGTTGTAATTATGTTCAGCTTCAACCTATCTTTGATCGCCATAAGGAATATGATGAGGACGGAAATGTAACCTATAACTGGGGTTATGACCCTCAAAACTACAATGCTCCAGAAACGAGTTTCTCTAGCAATCCAGATGATCCTGGACAAGTTATTCGAGACCTCAAGACAATGATTCAGGCTTATCATGATGCAGGAATCGGTGTCATTATGGATGTCGTTTACAACCATACCTTCTCAACAGTTGATGCACCTTTCCAAACAACTGTTCCTGATTATTACTATCGTATGAATCCAGATGGAACCTTCCAAAACGGCACAGGAGTAGGAAATGAAACCGCGAGTGAACACGAAATGTTCCGCAAGTATATGATTGACTCACTCCTTTATTGGGTGAAAGAATACAATATTGACGGTTTCCGTTTTGACTTGATGGGAATTCACGATGTTAAAACCATGCAGGCAATTCGTTGGGCACTTGATGAAGTTGATCCACGTATTATCACTTATGGAGAAGGTTGGGATATGGGGACAGGTCTTGCACCTTATGATAAGGCCAAGAAGGACAACGCCTATCAGATGCCAAATATTGGATTCTTCAATGATGATCAGCGAGATGCGGTTAAAGGAGGAGAAGTTTATGGTGCAGTCAAGGCAGGATTTGTTAGTGGTGCAGCTACAGAATCAATTGTAGCTAAGGCTATTCTTGGTAGTCGGGAATTGGGTTCCTATCTTAGTCCAAACCAAGTCCTTAACTATGTGGAAGCCCATGATAATTACAACTTGCATGATTTGTTGGTGACCCTTCATCCAGATCACAGTTTAGATAAGATTATGCGCCAAGTTGAGACAGCAACAGCGATGAGCATTCTTATGCAAGGGATGTCCTTTATAGAGTTGGGGCAAGAATTTGGCCGCACTAAACTCCTTGCTACTGGAGAAAATGGCGAGCTGACTGCGGCAGATAGAGAACGTGCCATGAATAGTTACAATGCTCCAGATAGTGTCAACCAAGTCAACTGGGATTTAATCAATGAGAGACAAGAGAGCATTGACTTTATCCGTCAGATTATTCGCCTGAAAACACAGACCAGTGCCTTCTCCTATCCTACATATGAAGAAGTCTATCGCCATGTCTTCGTCCATACAGCTGCTGAAAATAGCGGATGGATCGTTTACGAAATTCACGGTGGACCAGAGCACTTATTGGTAGTCTTTAATGCGAAGGGAACTTCCTTCTACTTTGAAAATGCAGGAAATCTTGAAATGCTGGTGTCTAATAGTCGTTCTAGAAAATCAAATGTGATTGATGATACCAGTGTCGTGGTCTTAAAGGTACTCTCGTAAATTAATGTTCTAAAAAGGTTTAGATTAACTAGACCTTTTTTGATTTTTATTGAAAAACCAATATCTAATAGGAATAAAATTCAAATAATTTGAAGAATCAAGTTTGTGAAAAAAATATCAATATTTTCACAAAAAGGGTTGTAATTTTCTGAAAATTTGATAAAATAAGTTTTAATCATTTTCGGGAGGAAGAGAATTTGACAAATTATCAGAATTTAGTGAATGGAAAATGGAAATTATCAGAGAACGAGATTACGATCTATTCTCCTATCAATCAAGAAAAACTAGGCACGGTACCAGCTATGAGTCAGGCTGAAGTAGATGAGGCTATGAAAGCTGCGCGTGCAGCTCTCCCTGCGTGGCGTGATTTAGCACCTGTTGAGCGTGCAGCCTATTTACATAAGACAGCAGATATTTTGGAACGTGATAAAGAAAAAATTGGTACAATTCTTGCCAAAGAGGTTGCAAAAGGGATTAAAGCAGCCATTGGAGAAGTAGTACGTACAGCAGATTTGATCCGTTTTGCTGCTGAGGAAGGTATCCGTATTACTGGACAAGCGATGGAAGGTGGCGGTTTTGAAGCTGCAAGTAAAAACAAACTAGCCGTTGTCCGTCGTGAGCCAGTTGGAGTTGTCTTAGCTATTGCGCCATTTAACTACCCAGTCAACCTTTCTGGATCCAAGATTGCTCCGGCTTTGATTGCAGGGAATGTTGTTATGTTTAAACCACCAACGCAAGGATCTATTTCTGGTCTCTTGCTAGCTAAAGCATTTGACGAAGCCGGAATTCCAGCAGGTGTCTTTAACACCATCACTGGACGTGGTTCTGAGATCGGAGACTACATCATCGAACACAAGGAAGTGAACTTCATTAACTTTACAGGTTCAACACCGATTGGTGAGCGTATCGGTCGTTTAGCTGGTATGCGCCCAGTTATGCTGGAGCTTGGCGGGAAAGATGCAGCAATCGTTTTAGAAGATGCAGATTTGGAAAATGCAGCCAATCAAATCGTAGGTGGTGCATTTAGCTACTCTGGTCAGCGCTGTACCGCTATCAAACGTGTCTTAGTTTTAGAAAGCGTAGCAGACAAGTTAGCCGAATTGCTCCAGGCTAAAGTCGCTAAGCTAACAGTCGGTGATCCATTTGACAATGCTGATATCACACCTGTTATTGACAATGCTTCAGCTGATTTCATCTGGGGATTGATTGAAGATGCTCAGGAAAAAGGCGCTAGGGCTCTTACACCAATCAAGCGTGAAGGCAATCTTCTCTGGCCAGTGCTTTTTGACCAAGTTACAAAAGATATGAAAGTAGCATGGGAAGAGCCGTTTGGCCCTGTTCTACCAATTATCCGTGTCGCAGATGCGAATGAAGCAGTAGCAATTGCCAATGAATCTGAGTTTGGTCTTCAATCCTCTGTCTTTACAAATGACTTTAAGAAGGCATTTGAAATCGCTGAGAAACTTGAAGTGGGAACCGTTCATATTAATAATAAAACACAACGCGGACCAGATAATTTCCCATTCCTTGGTGTAAAAGGTTCTGGAGCAGGAGTGCAAGGAATTAAATATAGTATCGAAGCGATGACAAATGTTAAATCCATTGTATTTGATGTGAAATAATATATAAAATCGGGAAATCGATTTCCTGATTTTATTTTTTTCAAAAAAATACAGTTTAAAATTGTTAAAAAACGAATATTCTGGTATTATAATAAAAAAATATATGGAAATTGTTTCGTATTCTATTTTCGAGATATCTTTTTTAAAATGCTCGGTAATTTTTTGAAGACTTTCATAAAAAAATATGATTTTCTTCGTAAATTACTTGAAAGTTATCTTAAAAGAGTGTATAATAGAATTATAGAAAACGCTTACAAAAGAGAGGGGATCGAATGAATAATCAAGAAGCATTAAGAACCTTTACTACAGGTGAAAACTTTCACCTCCAGCATTATTTAGGAGCACATAGAGAGGAGAAAAACGGAGAAATAGGCTATACCTTTAGGGTTTGGGCACCAAATGCACAAGCAGTTCATCTAGTTGGGGATTTTACTAATTGGGTCGAGAATCAAATTCCTATGGTTCGTAATGAAGCAGGTGTTTGGGAAGTCTTTACTAGTCAGGCTCAGGAAGGTCAGATTTATAAATATCATATCACGCGTGCAAATGGTCACCAGATTATGAAGATTGATCCGTTGGCAGTTTATTTTGAAGCTAGACCGGGTACAGGAGCAGTTCTGACCAATATCCGTGAAAAGAAATGGAAAGATGGTCTTTGGCTAGCACGTCGCAAACGTTTGGGATTTTTCGATCGACCAGTTAATATATACGAGGCCCATGCAGGATCTTGGAAGAGAAATCCAGATGGTAGTCCCTATACTTTTTCGCAACTGAAAGACGAGTTGATTCCATACTTAGTTGAGATGAACTATACACATATTGAGTTCATGCCTTTAATGGCTCATCCACTTGGCTTGAGCTGGGGCTATCAGCTTATGGGTTACTTTGCTTTTGAACATTCCTATGGTACACCTGAGGAATTCCAAGATTTCGTTGAAGAGTGTCATATAAATAACATTGGAGTTATCGTAGACTGGGTTCCAGGTCATTTCACTATTAATGATGATGCCTTAGCGTATTATGACGGTACACCAACTTTTGAATACCAAGATCACAACAAGGCTCATAACTACGGTTGGGGTGCGCTGAATTTTGACCTCGGGAAAAATGAGGTCCAGTCTTTCTTGATTTCAAGTATTAAATTTTGGATTGATTTTTACCACTTAGATGGTATTCGGGTCGATGCAGTGAGCAATATGCTGTATCTAGATTATGATAATGCTCCTTGGACTCCAAACAAAGACGGTGGAAACCTTAACTATGAAGGTTATTATTTCCTTCAACGTTTAAACACAGTGATCAAGTTAGCTCATCCAGATATCATGATGATTGCAGAAGAAAGTTCATCAGCGACAAAGATTACTGGTATGAAAGAAATGGGCGGCCTTGGATTTGACTATAAATGGAATATGGGCTGGATGAATGATATCCTCCGTTTCTACGAGGAAGATCCGATTTATCGCAAGTATGACTTTAATCTTGTGACTTTCAGCTTTATGTATGTTTTCAATGAAAACTATCTCCTACCTTTCTCACATGATGAAGTGGTTCATGGCAAGAAGAGTATGATGCATAAGATGTGGGGAGATCGCTACAATCAGTTCGCTGGTCTGCGTAATCTCTACACCTATCAAATTTGTCATCCAGGTAAGAAACTCTTGTTCATGGGTAGTGAGTACGGGCAATTCCTAGAATGGAAGTCTGAAGAGCAGTTGGAATGGTCCAATCTAGAAGATCCGATGAATGCCAAGATGAAGCATTTCACTTCTCAACTAAATCAATTCTATAAAGAGCATCGTTGTCTTTGGGAAATTGATACTAGTTATGATGGTATTGAGATTATCGATGCTGATAATAGAGATCAGAGTGTTCTTTCCTTTATTCGTAAGGGCAAGAAGGACGAAATGTTAGTCTGTGTCTTTAATATGGCACCGGTTGAACGTAAAGACTTTACAATCGGGCTTCCTGTTGCAGGGATCTATGAAGAAATATGGAATACTGAATTAGAGCAATGGGGTGGTGTCTGGAAAGAACATAATCAAACTGTTCAAACTCAAGAAGGCTTATGGAAAGATTATGAGCAGACTTTGACCTTTACCCTGCCAGCAATGGGTGCAAGTATCTGGAAGATCAAACGTCGCTTGAAATCTGCTAAAACTGTCACAAATACAACTCAAAAAGGAGTAGAAAATGAAGAATGAAATGCTAGCTTTGATCCTTGCGGGTGGGCAAGGAACTCGTCTCGGAAAACTCACTCAAAGTATTGCTAAGCCGGCTGTGCAATTTGGTGGGCGCTACCGTATCATTGACTTTGCTCTTTCTAACTGTGCCAACTCTGGAATCCACAATGTTGGAGTTATCACACAATATCAACCTCTTGCTCTAAATAGTCATATCGGAAATGGTTCTAGCTGGGGATTAGACGGTATCAATACTGGCGTATCTATTCTCCAACCATATTCTGCGAGTGAAGGAAATCGTTGGTTTGAAGGAACCAGTCATGCCATCTACCAGAACATTGATTATATCGATAGTATCAATCCTGAATATGTTCTCATCCTCTCTGGAGACCATATTTACAAGATGGACTATGATGACATGCTCCAATCTCACAAGGACAACAATGCCAGTTTGACAGTAGCTGTCTTGGATGTCCCCCTCAAAGAAGCTAGCCGTTTTGGTATCATGAATACTGACGCAAACAATCGTATCGTCGAATTCGAAGAAAAACCTGCTCAACCTAAGTCGACTAAAGCTTCTATGGGAATCTATATTTTTGACTGGAAACGTCTCCGTAACATGCTAGTAGCCGCTGAAAAGAACAAGGTAGATATGTCAGATTTCGGTAAAAACGTTATTCCAAATTACCTTGAGTCTGGTGAAAGTGTCTATGCTTATGAATTCAAGGGTTACTGGAAAGACGTTGGTACTATCGAGTCTCTATGGGAAGCCAATATGGAATACATTGATCCAAACAACGCTTTGGATAGTCGTGATCGTCAGTGGAAAATCTACTCACGGAACTTGATTTCACCACCAAACTTTATTGGAAAACACGCTCATGTAGAAGATTCTTTAGTTGTGGATGGCTGTCTCGTGGATGGAACTGTTAAGCATTCCATTCTCTCAACAGAAGCGCAAGTACGTGAGGGTGCTGAAGTAGTAGACTCTGTAATCATGAGTGGTGCCATTATCGGAAAAGGTGCAAAAATTAAACGTGCCATTATTGGTGAGGGTGCTGTTATTTCTGAAGGTGTCGAAATTGATGGAACAGACGAAGTACAAGTAGTAGGATACAATGAAGTAGTGGGGGTAGCATCAGATGAAGATTGATAAATATTCAGCCATTTTAGGAAACACAGTTGGTTTTCATGATATGTCAACGTTAACAGAACACCGTCCGGTGGCTAGCTTGCCATTTGGAGCAAAATATCGTTTAATTGATTTCCCTCTTTCTAGCCTTGCAAATGCTGGTGTTCGTAGTGTCTTTGGAATTTTCCAACAAGACAATATCAGTTCAGTCTTTGACCACATCCGTTCAGGACGTGAGTGGGGCTTATCTACCCTTCTCAGTCACTACTATCTAGGTATTTATAATACGAGTGTTGAAAGTAGCACAGTTGGGAAAGAATATTACCAACAGCTTCTCACTTATTTGAAACGTTCAGGATCAAATCAGACGGTTGCACTTAACTGTGATATCGTGGTGAATATTGACCTCAATCAAGTATTCCATTTACATACTACTGCCGGTCGTCCGATTACAGTTGTTTATAAGAAATTACCTAAAAAGGATATTTCAGATGTTAATGCCATCTTGGAAGTGGATGAAACAGACCATGTTCTTTCTCATAAACTTTTTGATGCCAAATCAACAGATGAACTTTTCAATATGTCTACAGATATATTCGTCGTTGATACTCCGTGGTTGATTGAACGACTTGAAGAAGAAGTTCAAAAAGAATATCCAGAAAAATTACGCTATGTACTCCGCGATTTAGCTGTAAAAGAAGGTGCTTTTGCTTACGAATACACGGGCTATCTAGCCAATATTCACTCCGTTCAATCCTATTATCAAGCCAATATTGATATGTTGGAGTCTCAAAAATTCTACTCTCTCTTCTCACCTAACCAAAAGATTTATACCAAGGTTAAGAATGAAGAACCAACCTACTATGCGAATACTTCAAAAGTAAGTACTTCTCAGTTTGCTTCTGGTAGTATCATTGAGGGTGAAGTAGTTCAGTCAGTCCTATCTCGTAACATTTATGTTCACAAAGATAGTGTGGTGAAAGACAGCATTTTATTCCCTCGTGTTGTGATTGGTCAGGGTGCCCAAGTTGAATATGCCATCCTAGACAAAGGAGTTGAAGTTGCGGACGGTGTTGTCATTCGAGGAACAGCAGAACATCCAGTTGTAGTTAAGAAGGGTGAAACAGTAACAGAGGACATTTACTCATGAAAATTTTATTTGTAGCGGCAGAAGGAGCACCCTTTTCAAAAACAGGTGGTTTGGGCGATGTCATTGGTGCCCTTCCCAAATCACTTGTAAAAGCAGGGCACGAAGTTGCAGTTTTCTTGCCTTACTATGATATGGTAGAAGCTAAGTTTGGTGACCAGATAGAGGATGTTCTCCACTTTGAAGTTAGTGTAGGATGGCGTAGACAGTACTGTGGTATTAAGAAAACGGTCTTGAATGGGGTTACCTTCTACTTCATTGATAATCA
>CAUVMH010000055.1:0-8427 GCA_963552835.1 uncultured Streptococcus sp.
CGTCAAATACGTTGAAGGCTTTGGCGATGGTGAAATCGTGCATACACGTGAAGAAGCAGCAGCCTTCTTCAAAGCACAAGATGAAGCAACTAACTTACCATACATCTACTTGAGTGCGGGTGTATCAGCTAAACTCTTCCAAGAAACCCTAGTATTTGCCCACGAATCAGGCGCAAACTTCAACGGAGTTCTTTGCGGCCGTGCAACATGGGCTGGATCAGTTGAAGCTTACATCAAAGACGGTGAAGCAGCAGCTCGTGAATGGCTACGCACAACTGGATTTGAGAACATTGACCAACTCAACAAAGTTCTTCAAACCACAGCGACTTCATGGACTGAACGTGTGGAAGCATAAAACAAGTATAGAAGAATCCCCTTTTGTTAAGAAGCTACTTAAGGTTTTCTGACAAAGGATTCTGAAAATAAAAACTACAACCATAGATGGTGCATACACTTTCTATGGTTTGTTTACTTAATAGAAATAGAAAAAAGGAGATGAAAATGAAAGCATACACAGAGCGTGTATTTGGAAGGATTGAGGGGAAAGATGTCTTTGCCTATCGCTTTGAAACTGATGGTGGTTACCAGCTTGAAGTTATGACTTATGGTGCGACGATTTTACGCTACGTAACTCCTGATAAGGCTGGTAATTTTGCTAATGTCATCTTGGGTTTTGATGATTTTGAGAGTTATGTGGGGAATAGTCCTAAGCATGGAGCTAGTGTGGGGCCGGTAGCGGGACGTATCGCAGGTGCGAGCTTTGAATTAAACGGCAAGACCTATGATCTTGAAGTCAACAATGCTAGCAACTGCAACCATAGTGGCTCAACTGGCTGGGATTCGAGCTTGTTTGAGTTGGTCGAAGTGAGTGACCATGGCTTGACCCTCTACACCGAGCGTACAGACGGGACAGGAGGATTTCCTGGTAATCTCAAGATTTGGATTAGCTACCACTTGGAAGAAACTGGTGCCTATGAAATCAGCTATAAGGTGACGACAGATCAGGATACGCTTGTCAACCCAACTAATCACAGCTACTTCAACTTGTCTGGTGATTTCACGCAGACAGTTGACCGCCATGTCTTTCAGCTAAATACGGAGGGCATTTACCCAATCGCTCCCGACGGTGTGCCAGCAAAAACTCCAGATGCTGATCGTGATGTAGTAAAACACATCTACAATGGTGCCTTGTTGAAAGACATTTTTGCAGAAGAAGATGAGCAAATCCAGTTGGTATCTGGTTTGGATCATCCATTTGCCCTTCCTGTAGGTCATGACAATGCTGGTTTCCTTTATGACCAACACTCAGGTCGTTTCCTGCTTTTCAAGACAGAGGCTCCTTGCTTTGTGGTCTACACAGCAAACTTTGTGGATGAGAGTGTCATCATAGCTGGTCAGCCAATGGTGCAACACAATGGGATTGCCCTTGAAGCGCAGGCTTTACCAGATGCCATTCACAGCGACCTCAAAGACCAAGTCATTCTCAAAGCAGGGCAAACCTTTACCAGCAAGACTCGCTACGAGCTTGTTGTCAAATAAAAAGAGAGTCTGGGGATGAACTGCACCCCAAAAGTTAGACAGAAAAATCTAACTTTTGGGGTGTTTTATTATGAAATTGAGTTATGAAGATAAAGTTCAGATCTATGAACTCAGAAAGCAAGGACAAAGCTTCAAACAGCTTTCAAAAAGATTTGGAGTGGGTGTTGCTGGTCTAAGATACATGATGAGATTGATTGACCGTTATGGAATAGAAATCGTTAAAAAGGGGAAGAATCGTTACTATTCCTTTAAATTGAAACAAGAAATGGTTGAGAAAGTTCTGTTGGAAGATTGTTCACAAAGAAGTGTTAGTCTTGATTATGCCCTCCCAAATCAAGGAATGCTTTCAAATTGGCTGGCGCAATGCAAGAAAAACGGGTATACTATTGTTGAGAAAACAAGAGGGAGACCAGCTAAAATGGGACGTAAACGAAAGAAAACTTGGGAAGAAATGACAGAACTGGAGCGACTCCAAGAGGAGAATGAACGCTTACGGACTGAGGTGGCCTACTTAAAAAAGTTAAAAGAGCTGGAAGACAGGGACGAAGCTATACAGCGAAAAAGGCAGAGACAATTAGAGAAATGGCTTCAGGAGGATTTCGACTAGATTTACTTCTTGAAGTGGCTCGTTTACCTCGCTCAACTTACTACTATCAGTTGAAGCAACTAGATGGTCTTGACAAAGATAAAGAGTTTAAAACCGAAATTCAAGCTATTTTTACTGAGCACAAAGGTAATTATGGCTATCGTAGAGTTACTCTTGAATTGAGGAATCGTGGCTTTGTGGTGAATCATAAGAAAGTTCAACGTCTGATGAAGATCCTTGGTTTATCGGTAATCTTAAAAACGTTCCTAAGTTATTTGCACCCGAAAAGGTTAATTATGACGGTATGCTATTTTGGGAATTGTGGCTATTACTATTAACCTTGTTGCGAGCCGCGTCGTTCATCAGGGACACACGCACAATGAGTCTATTCTCAGCCTTCATTTTTTAGAGGACATTCTGGGCTGGATAGCTATTATTTTAGTTTCTCTGATTCTGCGGTTTACTGATTGGTATTTCCTTGATCCACTTCTTTCTTTACTAATTTCCCTCTTTATTTTGAATCAAGCATTACCAAAATTTTGGGAAAACGTAAAAATTTTTCTCAACCACGCGCCAGAAGATTTAACTGTAGAAAAATTAAAAACAGAGTTGGAATTGATAGAAGATATTGCTTTCATTCCTCAGTTAAATATTTGGACAACAGATGGAATAGAAAAATGTGCTATGATCTATATTTGCCTAAAGAATCCACAAAAAATTCAAGAAACGAAACAAGCTGTCCATCAACTATTAAAAGCGTATGATATAAGCAGGGTAACAATCGAATGTGACGAGAGTCTAGCAGAGCATAAGGCGCATGGTAATATGGAGAATTGAATGAACATTTTCCTTAGACTTGATGAAAAAAGTTAGAAGGGTTGATTCAAACAGTAAAACCTAAATAATATTAAACTTGACTTTAATATTATTTAGGTTTATAATGATGGTAGAAAGAAGGTGATAAAGATGTCTATGGATAAACTTCCTCAGTGGCTAGCTCTATCGACTGAAGAAGATTTTGAGTTTATAAGGCAATTTATCATCAATTCAGGTTCCCTAAAAGAGATGGCTAAATATTATAATGTCTCTTATCCAACTATTCGCCTACGACTAGACAAGTTAATTCAAAAAGTTTCTAGTAGTTCACCAGAGAATGATGATTTTATTAACTTAATCAAACAGTTAGCCCTAGATGGTGAAATGACCTATGAAGCGGCCAAAAAGTTAATCAGTTCCTATAAAGAAGACCGGGGGTAATATCATGAAAATGTTTATTTTATTTGTATCAATTGCGCTGTTCTTTACAGAATGGTATGTTATTCGTAAAACTAACATAAAGTCATTTATACCTATTTTGGCAGTTTTGTTTGTTAGTTTGCCAATTGCAGCGTTTTATGCCTTGTATTTAGTTGCCTTCCCCAATATATTTATCCTACTTGCTTGGGTATTCTGTTTTATAGAAGATGAATTTAAAAAATACTTTAGGCAAAGAAAACTAACGGAGGAAGAACGATCACGACTGAAAGATTTATAATTAAGTTTTATAGACTTTAGTAACATAAAGCCCCCAGAAATTTTGATTTCTGGGGAGTTGTTTTAATGTTTTTTAAATATACTATATTTGAATCAGTCTTTAAAGATAGAGAAATATTCAATGGTTAAAACAATACGGATATGAGTTTTTGGTGAAAAATAAACTGAAAGCCTTTGTGGCTAGGCTTTAGAACTTGGGATACAACGCCGAAGAATTGAGGCGATCATCTCTACTGACTCCAGACAATTCCGTCTGAGCCAAGTCGTGATAATCTGAGTCATTCCTGCTAAAAAGAAGCCAGACATGTAGTGAATGACGTCTGGATTGGTTTCTCCTTTGGCGTAGTAGCGGTGGTTTAAAGACATGCTCAATCAAGCTATCAAAACGGTCTTTATGGTGAAATTCTCGCTGATTTTCTAGATAAATTCGATAGATTTTCTGATGTTCCTTGATAAAAGTAAGATAAGGAAGCAAGTAGCTGTCATCCATAAAATCATCACTAGCAGGCAGCCCTAAATCTACTTGGTGTCTTTCAAGCTATTTGAGCTAACTCAAACAGCTTGAAAGATACTCACTTAATCAGAAGGACAACTTTGTTGCACTTGACTTGACAATTAGGGGCGCTTATAATTTCTCAACATCCTTCACAAAACTTCTATGAACAGTACCACAATTTTGACAAATTTCATGATAGAGGGCAATACCTCCTGAAACGAATTTAGCCTCTTCACTGACTAATCCTGCATAACCTTTCAGTTGTTTTTTTACGACAAATTGGTCAGCACCGCAGTGGGTACAAATTTGATTTTTCATGACTAGACCTCTTCATTTAAGCGGAAAATATCTTCAACGGACATGCCAAAGACACGTGCGATTTTAAGCGCCATTTCAAGTGAAGGGTTATATCGATTATTCTCCAAGTGGAGAATAGTTTCCCGTCGTACACCAATCTTATCCGCCAATTCTTGCTGGGTCATGCGGGCGTCTTCTCGGATGGCTTTTAAGTTTGTTAGAATTTTTCCCATATCTACCCCCTCTTTTCAAATATGAGGAAAAACAGGTCAAAAAACACAATCATGGATGCAGTAAAAATCAAAACCATGCCTGTTCTTAGGGTGAAGGGAAGGAAAAATGTTACTATACTCAACACTATCAGAGATAGAACTATCAGTACCAGGGTTGTGCAGGCTGCCTTTGCCAAGTTCATATAGAAACGCTCGTCTGCTTGTTCATCAACTTTTTTTAATGCAAAATAGAGAAAGCAAAGAATGAGGACAAACAAGCCAGAACCTAGAAAAAGGTGTTTCAGCCAGATAGGACTAGTAGCTGGTGTGATTATCCAGATACCTTTAGTGTAAATGGCCATAGCGGTAAATAAGGTCATACCATATAACTTCTCTGTCAGTCCAAAATACTTTTCCTCGTCTTCCTGAGATTGTGCCTTGGAAACAAGCCAGAAAATAAGTCCTTGCATGGTAATCGTGACTAGAAAAACAGTGTGTTTTATCCAGGGGGAATTACTTGGCGGAGTTAATAGCCACAGTAGTAGCATAACAGGTAACCAAGTCCAAATTAACCATTTTTTGATGTGTTTCATCTTATTCTTCTTTCCTGTCTTTAAAGTAGAAGGCAGAAAATCCAATGGCACTACCGATAATTGGTGTAAGGCTAATCAATATTTTAGCCAAAAGACTGAGGTTTGTAGCTAGAAAAACGTAGCTAATAATGAAAAGATTAGTCATCAGTGTCGAAATGATGAGCCCTATTTTTTGTGATTTAAACATGATGTGTTCCTCCTTTGTTAGAAATAGTTCACATTGAACAGTAAAATTTTTAGGCTTGTGCCTAATGGCAGATTTTCTTGTAAGAAAGGATTGGTGACCGTAGCATTTGTTATAAATATCTCACCTCTACGTTATAATTATATCACATTAAAAAAGAGAATACAAGTATTAAATCAAAAGATATTTTCTTTGCGGATCCAGGATGTCCTGGTCAACGAGGTCTTAATGAACATTCTAATGGCTTATTAAGACGAAATGGATTACCGAAACAAATGGATTTTACGAATATTTCTCAAAATTATTTATCAGCTATAGCTGATAAAAGAAATAGAATTCCTAGGAAATCATTGAATTATCAAACACCATACCAAGTTTTTCTGAGTTACATAAAAAATCTAACTTAATTTGACAATCTAGCAATTTTTAAAATCGATAGATTAGACAAAAAAGCGAACAAGACAGAATTCTGAGTGTCAGATAACTTGTTTTGTTCGCTTTTTATATTTAAGGTTAGACTTTTGTCCCAGACTCTTTGAGTTGTCTTCGTTGACATTTTATCTTAATAGTGTATAATTGATGTAATATATAAAGTTACAACAAAAAGGAGACACCCTATGACTTATGCATACCAGAGCCACATTTATCTAGCCGAGGTGGTTTTAAATGTCAAGGATTTGAAGAGTCAAACGGCTTTTTATCACCAGATTATTGGTTTGGAGATTTTATCTCAAACAGAGACAGAAGCGATTTTGGGACTTGGTGGAAAAGCCTTGGTACACCTGATTCAAGCACAAGAGAGCGGAGAAGTTAGGGAACATTATGGCCTTTACCATTTGGCTATTCTCTTGCCGACACGAAATGCCTTGGCTGATGTTCTGAAACACCTAAGTGATTTGCGCATTCCTCTGGTCGGAGGTGCGGATCATGGATACAGTGAGGCTCTTTATCTGGAGGATTTAGAAGGAAATGGCATTGAACTCTACCGTGATAAGCCAGTGTCTTCATGGGATATTCGAGAAGACGGCCGCATTATCGGTGTGACAGAGGCCCTTGCGGCACAGGACATTTATGAGTTAGGGGAAAAGGTAGATCCCTTTCTCCTAGCTGAAGGGACGAGAATGGGGCATATCCATCTATCGGTTAAGGATAGCCGCGCGGCGAGTCAGTTTTATCAAAAAGTGTTAGGGCTAGAGGATAAATTTAGTATTCCTAGTGCCAGTTGGATAGCAGCTGGGAAGTACCATCATCATTTAGCAGTCAATGAATGGGGAGGAAAAAATCTGGCTTCGCGTAAGCAAGGCTTACTAGGTTTAGCCTACTATGTCATTGAAGTCGCACATAAAGAAGAACTGTTAACGATTGCGCAACGAGCACAAGAAGTTGATGCAGCAATCAAGTGGCTGACACCAAGCCAGTTGGAAATCACAGACTCAGACGGAATCGTGACCCGTATTCGTTTAGCAAGGTAAAGCTAGGAATCTCCAGTAAGTTATCCGTATGGCTAATTTACATTTTGAAAAGTCTTTGGTAAAAGAACTGCGTGAGCTGGATGGGCGAGAATTTTGACAAAGAACCGTATTCGAGATATAATGAAGAAAAAGTGACCAAGGATAAATCAATGACAAACTCAAAGTATATAACACGCCTGAAACGTTCAGAGGGCCAGTTGCGTGGGATTCAAAAGATGATCGATGAAGATCGTGACTGCGCAGATATCATTACTCAGTTGACAGCAGTTCGCTCCAGTGTTGAGCGCGTGATTGAGATGATGATTACCGAAAATCTCACCGCTTGCATCAACCAACCGCTAGAGGACCCTGAGGCTCAAAAGGAACGCTTGGAAAAGGCTGTTCAGTACCTAATCAAACGGAAATAATCTACTTTTTGAGACGAGAGTTGCAAAGGTCTATCTACTATTAGAATAGTTTAATTTGAATCAAAAGAAGTTGTAAAAAATCTTTAAAATTAAAAAACGCATAGTATCAGGTGTTGAATAACCTTGATACTATGCGTTTTATTTATGGCTTCAAGCCAGTTTTTCTCGTAGAGAAAAACAAGAAAACCACCAGCATAGCTGGTGGCTGACAAGGCTTCAAGCTTCCCTTTATTTTTCCAAGTATAATCTAATTGTTCAGGTTAGATAAAGGAGGAAAAATAAATGGCTAAAACCAGTTACAGTTTATCACATACCAAATGGATGTGCAAATATCATATAGTTTTTACACCTAAGTATCGCCGTAAGGCGATATATTACAAAGTCAGGTCGGATTTGATAGATATTATTAAACATCTATGCCGTTGTCGTGGCGTGGAGATTATCGAAGGTCATATGATGCCAGACCATGTACACCTGCTTGTACTGATACCTCCCAAACTTTCGATTTCCGATTTTATGGGGTATCTCAAGAGTAAAAGTGCATTGATGATATTTGATCAGCACGCTAATTTAAAATATAAGTATGGAAATCGAAAGTTCTGGGCTAGGGGATACTATGTAAGTACCGTTGGACTAAACGAAAAGACCGTAGCTAAATATATTCGCGAGCAGGAAAAGAATGACATTGCACTTGATAAGCTGAGTGTAAAAGAATATGAAGATCCGTTTTCTGATGGCGGATTTAGAACAAGGTAAAAGCCCGTTGTGACGGGCATTAGTCAAGTAATATAGCACGACCTGAACGAAGTTCAGCGAGCGTCTTTAGACGTCGCTGGAGAGAAACGGCTTATAGCCGGTGTACAAGCCACCCGTTTTCACGGGTGGTTATGACTGTGGGGAGATTTACTTTGTTTTCTCCTGAAATTGAGTTTTTGCCCAACTCCTTTTGCTTATTCTACTTCGCCTGGCCAAGCATTCATACCACCTTCTACATTGGTAACGGTGAGCCCTTGGGCGCTGAGAAATTGACAGGCAGAGGCAGAACGCACTCCTCCTTGGCAGATGACATGGTATTCATGGTCAGGTTTGAGTTCTTTGTAGCCTTGCT
>CAUVMH010000056.1:0-8130 GCA_963552835.1 uncultured Streptococcus sp.
AGATAATCTTGCCATCCTTGTCAAAACCAAACTCTAGCTTAAAGTCAATCAATTTGAGGCCAATCTCAGCAAACCAAGCCTTCAAGAGCTCATTGATACGACGCGTTTCTTCCTTCAAGTAAGCAATCTGCTGATCATCTGCAATTTTAAGGAATTTCACATGCTCGTCATTGATAAAGGGATCATCCAAGTCATCATTTTTATAATAAAATTCGACAATTGGAGTCTCAAATGCGATACCTTCTTCTACACCAAAACGTTTTGAAAAGGAACCAGCCGTATAGTTGCGGAGCACAACTTCCAAAGGAATAATCTCAACCTTTTTATTGAGCTGTTCCGTGTCTGAAAGTTTCTCCACAAAGTGAGTCGCTACACCAGCCGCATTTAATTTCTCAAAAATAAAAGATGAAATCTGATTATTCAAGACTCCTTTTCCCGCAATCTGCTCCTTCTTGACACCATTGAAAGCAGTCGCCTGGTCCTTGTAAGTTGAAATAATGAGATTTTCATCCTCTGTTGTATAGATGTCTTTAGCTTTTCCCGAATAGATTAGTTGTTTTGACATTTTAAAGTTCGCCTTTCGTTTTACTTGAGCACATTCTACCACAAAAGTATGAAAAATTCAAGATTTTTACGAATAAATAACGTTTTCCTTTTTTGAGCGTAAAGAAAAACTGCAAGATAAGCTTCTCTTACAGTTTTAAAATCATTTATCCTCTAAAAAACACGAATATTACCCTCTATTCAAAAATTGATCCCAAAAATAACGGAGATAGCTTTTCTTCCCTGTGATCATCTGCAGGCGGCCTTCTAAACCATAGCGAAGTGTTGTAGCCTGCTCAGAAGTCAGATGGGTCTCCGCCTCAATTTTAAAGAAATTTCCTTTTTCAGTCTTGGTAGCTGTTGCATCAATACTTGTAATCCTGGAATTCAGGAAAATTTGATTTTTCGCATCATTAGTCATAGTATAACGGACAGAGTCCCCAATCTTGACTCTAGCAACATCTTTTGAACTGAGATAGGCTGTGAGTTTGGTTTTCCCTTCTTTTTCCAAGGATGGGTAGAGTTGGGCTAGCAAGGTTCCTTCTGCGACCATCGTAGATTCACTGGTCTCAGGATTAAGGTGAAGTACCCCATCCTCACTTGCTGTAATCTTCCCCTTATCTAGGAGACCTCCTTGTACCTTCTGGCCTGACTCCGCCTCCAAAATTTTCTGATCTAGAAGGGTCAATTCCTGACCAACCTTAGCCAAGTGTTGTGATTTGAGGGATTCTAATTGACTGCTTAAACCAGACGCATAGGCTTGCTGGGTTCCCGAACCTGCATACTGGACGCGGTAAGTAGCAAGACTAGATTCTAACTGAGAAAGCTGCGCTTCAACCTGCGCAACGGCCTGAACTTTAGCTTGGGGATTTTCCTCACCCTGAGACTTGTAGGACTGGTAAATAGAATAAGCTAGATTCTGACTGGTCAAGGAAGCACCTGTTTCAATAGCTGACTTAGCTGTCTGGTAATCGCGAATTTTAGCCTCTGTTTGACTGATGAGGTTCCCGATTTCAGCTTGGGTTTGACTAGCCGCTGCATTCTGGGACGCGATGGTCTCATTTTGCTGTGAAACATTGCTCCTCAGACTACTAGCTTGGCTGAGATAGTCTCGAAACATCTCCTGATATCCAAACTTATCCGCCTCTGGAAATTGATCACTCCCCTCTTTCAAACTGGATTGCAAATAACCCAACTGCTTTTTTTGATCCTTTAACATCTCCAATTGACTGGCATATGCTTCGACCTGGACAGCCTCCGCCCCTTGCTGGTACTCAACGAGTAGTTCGCCTTGCTTGACCAACTTGTTTTCTTCCAGATAGTTGGCCACAATCCGTTGATTGCTAGTTGACTGGATGTTGGCAATGATCCGACTAGGTTCGACAGTCGCTCTGGTAGACAAACTAATCTCCTTCTCTGCAAAAACTGCAAATCCAAGTAAAAACACGAGCAGAAGTGACATAGGTAAAATCACTCGACTGGAAAAATTATGGTAACGACGATGGTAAAACTCCGCACTTTCTAAAAATTCTGGTTGCATCTTCTCCTCTTTCTAGCTATTGACCAAATGGGCGTAAAATCCACCTCGAGCCAGTAAGTCCACATGATTTCCCTCTTCGACAATCTTGCCCTGATCCAAGACAACAACTTTCTCTGTCCGCTCAGCAATGGTCAAGCGGTGGGCAATGAAAATCAAGGTCTTGTCTAAAGCCATAAGATTATCCACAATCCGCTTCTCTGTCAAGATATCCAGACTGCTGGTCGCTTCGTCCAATATCAAAACAGGTGCATCCGTTAAAAGAGCTCGCGCCAGAGCGATTCGCTGCCGTTGGCCACCAGAAATACCTGCGCCATCCGAAGTCAATTCTGTCTGGTAATTCAGTGGCATCCGCTCGATATCCTCCCGAATCTCTGCCAATTCAACTGCTCGCAGAATATCCTCCTGTGTCGTCCCCTCCTTGGCTCCAAGGAGAAGATTCTCCAAAATCGTTCCGTTAAAGACATAGGGCTGTTGAGGCAAATAGTTGATATGCTGGCGCAAGGCTTTTTTATCAATCTGATTAAGATTGACACCACCCAGACTAATCTCTCCCTGACTAGGGTCGTAAAAGTTAACCATCATCTTGGCCAAGGTGGTCTTGCCTGACCCTGAAATCCCCACGAAAGCCACTTTAGAACCTTGCGGGATCGTCAAATTGATATCCGACAAAACATCTCGACCGTAGCCATACTTGTAGTGAACCTGCTTGAAAGCCATATCCCCTTTCATCATGCTCAAATCTTCTACTGTTTTCTTCTCCTCAAACTCCGAAGCTACCAGATAAACCTCATTTAAGCGATTATTGGCAACCTGCGCTGTTTGAAGTTTGGTTTGCAGGTTGATGATATTTTCCAAAGGATTGGTAAAGTAAACAAGCAAAGTATTATAGGTAATCAATTGCCCCAAACTCATCTTGCCATCCATGACCAGAACAGCTCCCATCCAAAGAACGGCAACATTGAGAAGAAGCTGGGCAACTTTTTTCAGAGCCTTTTGCTGGCTTTCTGCCCGACTGTAGGTAAAGGATTTTTTCAGATAAGCCACAAATTCCTTATCAATCTTTTGATAGCGTGAACTTTCACTAGTCAAAGACTTAATGGTCTCAATACCGTTGATGTCCTCGATGATAGAAGAAGACAGAACCGCATTGGCTTCCATAGTGTCCCGATTCATCTTTTCAAAAGGCTTCATAAAGGCAAATATAATCACTGTATAAATGGGAAGTGCAAGCAGACTGATGAAAAAGAGTATCATATTTTGTGAAAACAAGACAAGCGAGATAATCAAAATCGTCGACACATCTAGGAAAATCGATAGAATGGTCGACGCCAGCGCATCGATGATACTATTGGCATCTGTAAAACGGGATACGATTTCCCCTGTCCTGCGTGTCGCGAAAAAGGACATCGGCAGGTGAAAAACATGCTTGATGTAGGACAAAATCACGTCAATTGACAACCGTTGTCCCAGAACAAGTAAGAGGTATTCCTGCGCATACGATAAAATCTGCTGGAGAATATAGACAATGACTAGTCCTATTGAGATAATGCCCAAGGTTGAACGCATCTGGTCTGGTACGTAACTGTCAATGATAGACTGCAGATAATAAGAACCTACAATGTTAATCAAGGTTACCAAGAGTGTCGCTAGGACGATATTGGTAATTAAGCCACGCTGTTTGAGTAAAATCGGCAAGAAGGATAAGAGCCCCTGTTTTTTCCCCTTATGAGGTTTATAGTCCGGTGATGGTGCCATAAAAATACTAACCCCTGTCCACTCTTGCGCAAATCGCTCACGGGAAATCTTGGTCAGCTTGATACCAGGATCTGGATCAGCGATATGAATGTGCTTTTTATCCTGACCTGTCACCACATAGTAGTGGAGCAATTTCCCTTCCTTGAGCACATGAGCCACAAAGGGAAAGGTCAAATCTGGCAAGTCAAAGAGCGTCATATCCGCCTTGATAGCCCGCGTCTCAAAGGCAAGCTCCTCTGCTACCTTTACAAGCCCCAAAGCAGTCGTCCCATCCATGGTCGTCTTGGCCAACTCTCGTAGATGAGCCAAGGAGTAATAACTACCGTAGTAGCCAAATACCATAGCCAAGGAAGCCACGCCACAATCCATCTGATCCACCTGGGGACGATAGTGTCTTTTCCCAAATTTCATATCCATCTCCTTTTTTCTAACAATCTCTTAAAAACTTTGTAAGATTATTTTAACCAAACGAAGAAGAAATAAGGGAATTATTTCTGAAAAAACAATATCCTCACCTGAACAGCACTTTTTGCCAAAGAAAATAGGCAGAACAAGGGTCCTGCCTAGAATATTCAATTACACAGATTTCTTACCTTCCCCACTTCTTTTGTGAATAACATATAAAACGATAAACACACACACAGGTGGCACCATATAACTACTTTCACTCATTGTTAGCTGAAATCCAAGAGTTGCTAGAATCCCAAATATAAAAATATCCATTAAAAACAGGAAAGTAAATAGTAGAACATATTTTACAATCCTATTCATTCTATTCTCCTTTTCTTTCTCCTTGGCCCCGATACAGTAAAATAAAAATCACTAAGAACAATGAAATCGTAGGCACATCAAAATATTCAAACCATGTAGGTAGATTTGTCTTGTTTACATCAGCCATGATTCTAATAATTAGATAAGCCATCGAGCTAAATAATACAGTAGTCTCTTGCCAAGCTTTTCGTAGTAATTGAACAACTTTCATCCCAAACTCCAATCTGATATTCCATCAATTCCCAACCGTACTTTCTTTTGTTTTGTACTTGTATCCTACATAAAATAGACCAAGCAGAATTGGATAGGTTTCTGGATAAAACAAGGTATTGATCGGATTTTTCAATATCAAATTCGTTGCGATGTAGATAATGAGTGATACGGTAAAATATCCCTCAGCAAATCCTAATAAGATTTTTTTCATAGCAGACTCCTATTTACATGCACAAAATCCTTTTCATTCAGATTGAACTTTTATAGTTTTAATTATTTTTTGACAAATCTTTGCAAAAAATACCAAAGTAGCCTGAGGCAAGCAAACCAACTACAGTCCATTGCCAATCAAAGGATACTAATGAACCTGTACGAATCAGATGAAGCGCGAGATGCAGGCCGATTGCCAACAAAGGAAATATAGTGGCTAATTTAGGTAAGAGTGTATTGAGATTAAGGTTGTGATTGTTCATAATCTAACGCCCTCTGTACCCATTATAGACTCCCAATCCAAGTGTGCCTCCTGCTAAAGTAGCCGCTGCACCATAAGCTGCTACTGCTTTCCAGCCTACAAGTACTACCGTACCTATCGTTAATGTAATAACACCACCTTGAACCTCTTCAAGTTCTTGAAAAGATAATTCTTGAAATTGTTTCATTACTAAGCCTCCTTTCTAATCATATTAAGGTCGCAATGCTTTTCCAATAGCATATCCTGCTCCATAAAGAGCTCCTCCAATTGTAACCACAGCACCTGCTACTTTTCCTGCTAAAATAATTCCAGCTGCTGTAATAATCAAGCCCCCATCCACATCCATCAACTCTTCTTCTGTAAGAGCTACAAAGTTCTGTTCCATTTTGTCAAAGTTTGTCATCTTTTTTCTCCTCTATTTTTATTTTTTTAGTTTATGATCTCTAGGCTTTAAACCATTTTAAAAACCAGATTGGAAAAATAACTGAAATCATTTTTCTCTCCTTCCTTTTTCTTATTACCTATCTATTCGAGAAGTGATCTAAAATGAACAGGTAAATTCATTTATTTTAAATACCATTTGATAAACCATGGCAATAAGATTGGTAAATACATCGCGTAGTCTCCTTCCCTTTTTCCTTACCTATCTATTCGAAAAACAATTCGAAAATGAACAACTCATTCATTTTTATTTTAAAAACCACTTAATGAACCACGGATAAAGACCGATCACATACATAAACATTCCTCCTTTTATCTTTCTCATCTCTTTATTCGCAATTTCTACTAAAAATTTTTCTTTTTTCTGCAAACAAAAAAGCAACATGCAAATCATGTTGCTTTTTGCTATTCTTTACTTTTGACAACTGCTACCACATCTCCTACACTTTGCAGTTGGTCAATTTCCTCATCACTGATTTCAATTCCGAATTCATCTTCTAGTGTCAAGATGAACTCCATCAAATCCACTGAGTCCGCATCTAGGTCATCTTTCAAACTCAAGGCCTCTGTTACGACAAAGTCCTCTCCCTGTCGCTCTTGGATAATGGTTACAATACGGTCAAAAATTTCTTTTTCTGTCATCTTTTTATTCTCCTGAAAATTCACGCGCAGTCTGGGCAACTACGTCTGTTTCTAGCATAGTACGAATCTGGCGAATCGTACTATACACAGCCTTGGCATCACTTGAGCCATGAGTCTTGACAACCGGTGCCTTAACACCAAACAAGACTGCTCCACCAACATCTGAATAGTTGAGCTGTTTTTTCAAACCTCTGAGGCTGTCCTTGAGAAGGAGGGCGCCTAGTTTCGCTCGAAGACCACCACCTGTAATAGCGGTCTTGAGCAAGCCCATGATACCCATGGCTGTCCCTTCAATAGATTTGAGCACAGCGTTTCCCGTGAAACCATCTGCCACAACAACATCCGCAACGCCATTCATCAAATCACGCGCTTCCACGTTTCCGACAAAATTCAAGCTTTCATCCGCTGCTAGCAAGGCGTAGGTTTCCTTACGAAGGGGATCACCCTTGCTACTTTCTGTTCCATTATTGAGCAAACCAACACGTGGTCTCGAAATTCCACGAACATTTTTCGCATAAAAGGAACCCAAAACAGCGTATTGGTGCAGATGATGAGCTGTATTTTCTGCATTGGCTCCAAGGTCTAGCATGTCAAAGCCTTTGCCATCAATGGTCGGTAAGGTCGACATGAGCCCAGGACGATCGATATTCCTGATACGACCCACAATGAAGAATCCTGCAGCCAACAAGGCACCTGTATTCCCAGCCGAGAGGACAGCGTCTGCCTCTCCTTCTTTGACTGCCTTAGCCGCTAATACCATACTGGCATTTTTCTTCTTACGAGTAGCTTTTGTAGGCTCATCATCAAAATCAATCTTCTCATCCGTATGGATAATGCTGACGCGTTCTGTCGCTGTTAGATATTGCTTGATTTTGCTTTCGTCTCCATAGAGTTGAATCTCAATATCTGAAAAGTCAGCAAGGGCTTGATTGACACCCTCAACGATGGCTTGAGGTGCGTAATCGCCCCCCATAGCATCTACTGCAATTTTTTTCATTTATCTTCCTCTTTTAGTAATTGTCCCCAGTCTGCTAGGGAATCAATAAATTTCTTTGATTTTAGGTGAATTCCAACATACTCTTCGTAGATTTGGTCTATAAACTTGCGCAAGTCTTGCTTGATTTCAGGCTTGAGCGAAATAGTCTCCAAGGTCTCAAAATCAATAGCTTGAAATTGATTGAGCAGATAAGGAATATTGGGATTCAGATGACAACGTCTCTCATCTTCATGATAATGCTCTGAGCAGAGGCAGGCTCCATATTTGAAAGAAAAGTCAAAAGCCTGACCAACCCGATAGCAAAAGACACACTCATTAAAATTGAGACTAATTCCAAATCGAGTCAAGATTTGGATTTCAAAAATATTGGTCAAAACCTGATAATCCAATCCTGCTTCCATCAACTCCAAAGTCTTTTGTAAAAAAGCAAACAAGGGAGCATCCTGCTGATTATCCTGCAAACTAGCATCTGCAAGAGCAGCCACATAGGTTGCATAGGCCATGACAAAGAGGTCACTATTAATCTTAGGAAAGGTCATGACCTCATGATAGTCCTCGATATAGCTGAGCCCATCATCATTGATTCGTAAGAGAAATCGCGCCAACACCAAGGGCTGAATAACCGGAGCTAGTTTGGACTGACCAGCGTGTTTGACGAAAAACATACGCTTGCCAGCCTGCTCGGTAAAAATCTTGACTAACTTGTCATCCTCACGAAAGTTACGATTGTAGAGCACCAAGCCTTGACTCGTGATA
>CAUVMH010000057.1:0-7768 GCA_963552835.1 uncultured Streptococcus sp.
AGCTCTCGGAGAAAGATTAGGTCATTTGCTTCAAAAAGACGATGTTCTGATCTTGACGGGAGAGTTGGGTGCGGGTAAAACAACCTTTACAAAAGGCCTTGCCAAGGGTTTGGATATCCGTCAGATGATTAAAAGTCCAACTTATACTATCGTGAGAGAGTATGAAGGGCGTCTGCCACTTTACCACTTGGATGTCTACCGTATCGAAGGAGACGCTGATTCTATTGACTTGGATGAGTTTCTCTTTGGTGGCGGTGTGACTGTTATTGAGTGGGGGCATCTTTTGGGTGAGGATTTACCAGATTCCTATTTGGAATTGGAAATTTTGAAAGAAGCAGAGGGTCGTTGTCTTCATTTTACGGCTCATGGCCCTCGGGCTGAACAACTCATCAAGGAGCTTCATGATGGAGTATGAGTTGTGCATTCGTGAGGCAGAGACTTCAGATGCTACAGCTTTGATTGCATTTTTAGATTGTGTCGGTCAAGAGACAGACCTCACTAGCCTAGATGAAAATGGTATCATGATGACAGCGTCTGAAATGGCTCTTTTTATCGAAAAACAAGCTGCATCGGAGAATCAAATTACTCTTCTCGCCTTACTGAATGATGAGATTGCAGGTATCTTAAATATCACAGCGGATCAACATTTAAGAGTTCGGCATATTGGAGATGTTTTTCTAGCAGTTCGCAAGAAATTTTGGAACCAAGGCTTGGCGACTATACTTCTAGAAGAAGGCATCGAGTGGGCTAAAGCCAGTGGTGTCTTGCGCCGTTTGCAACTTAGTGTACAAAAACGAAATGAGGCTGCTATCCACCTCTATTCAAAAATGGGATTTATCATAGAAGGCTTGCAAGAAAGAGGAGCCTATTTAGCAGAAGGGATATTTTTAGATGTTTGTCTGATGGGCAAATTGATAGATGAATAACAAGATGATTAAAAAATTAATTGGAATGGTTCTAGGTTTCCTAGCAGTAACAGTTTTAGGTGTAGCGGTTTATGGCTATACCATCTACCAACAGGGAACAGAAACCCTAAGTAAAAAGACTTACAAAAAAATCGGGGAAGAAACCAACGTTATCGAAGCGACGGAGCCACTGACTATCCTCTTGATGGGGGTAGATACGGGAAATTCGGAACGTACAGATCCGTGGGCAGGGAATAGTGATTCTATGATACTCCTGACGGTTAATCCCAAAACAAAGAAAACCACTATGATGAGTTTGGAACGGGATATTTTGACTAAGATCGAGAATGAAAATGGCCAAGTTCAGGAAGCCAAACTCAATGCGGCCTATGCTAATGGTGGTGCGGAACTTGCAATTTCTACTATTCAAAAGATGATGAATATCCACATTGACCGCTATGTGATGGTTAACATGCAGGGACTTCAACAATTGGTGGATGCAGTTGGTGGGATCACCGTCAACAATACACTTGGTTTTCCAATTTCTATCACTGACCAAGAAGAGTTTAATAAGATTTCCATTGGTGTTGGGGAACAAAACTTGAATGGTGAGGAAGCCTTGGTGTATTCACGGATGCGTTATCAAGATCCTGAAGGAGACTACGGCCGTCAAAAGCGTCAACGTGAAGTCATTCAAAAAATCGTTGAGAAGGTTTTGAGCCTAAACAGTGTGAGCCATTATCAAGGTATCCTCAAAGCTTTGAGTGATAACATGCAGACCAATGTGGACTTATCAGCTAAGAGCATTCCACAATTGCTCGGCTATCAAGATTCTTTCAAAAATATTGAGACGCATCAATTGCGTGGGGAAGATGCTGAGTTACAGGGAATTTCTTATCAGATTGTCACTTCAGAACATATGCTCGAAATGCAAAATCTCTTGCGTCGTTCACTAGGTAAAGAGCCAGTGACAGAATTGGAAACCAATGCGGTATTGTACGAAACAGCGTTTGGCCGGACAGCGCCTTCAACCAGTACTAGTATTTCAAACGAAGAGGTAGAATAAAACAAAGAATCAAATCGTGGGAAATTTCCTGCGATTTTTTCAAAAAAATTCGAATAGATAAATAGGAGGAAAAATGAAAGCAGAAATTATTGCTGTCGGAACAGAAATTTTAACAGGGCAGATTGTCAATACCAATGCTCAGTTTTTATCAGAGAAACTAGCCGAAATCGGGGTAGACGTCTACTTCCAAACAGCTGTCGGAGACAATGAAGCTCGTCTTTTGACCTTGCTTGAGATTGCGAGCCAACGTAGTAATCTTGTGATTTTGACAGGAGGCTTGGGACCAACCGAGGATGATTTGACCAAACAAACTCTGGCAAAATTTTTAGGAAAAGATCTAGTGTTTGACCCTCAAGCACAAGAGAAACTGGATATCTTTTTTGCCCAAAGGCCAGACTATGCGCGAACACCAAATAATGAGCGGCAAGCCCAAATTGTAGAAGGGGCAACTCCACTGCCAAATGAGACAGGTTTAGCAGTAGGAGGGGTGTCGGAAGTGAATGGCGTGACCTACGTGGTCCTTCCGGGACCACCTAGTGAATTGAAACCCATGGTCTTAAATCAACTCTTACCCAAGTTAATGACTGGTACCAAGTTATACTCACGAGTGCTTCGTTTCTTTGGGATTGGGGAGAGTCAGTTGGTGACCATTTTGGCGGATTTGATTGACCATCAAACAGATCCGACCTTGGCGCCTTATGCCAAGACGGGAGAAGTGACCTTGCGCTTGTCCACAAAAGCAGTCAGTCAAGAAAAGGCTGATCGAGTGCTGGATATCCTAGAAAATCAAATCTTGGATCGTCAGACTTTTGAGGGAATTTCTCTGCGAGACATCTGTTATGGATATGGGGAAGAAACCAGCCTAGCAAGTGTCGTTGTAGAAGAGCTAAAGAAGAGACAGAAAAGCATTACTGCGGCAGAAAGCTTGACGGCAGGTCTCTTTCAGGCTACTTTAGCAGACTTTTCAGGTGTGTCAGCTATCTTTAATGGCGGTTTTGTCACTTACAGCCTAGAAGAAAAGTCCAAGATGTTGGATATTTCCGAGCAAGAGCTGAAAGAGTACGGAGTCGTTTCTGAGTTTACGGCTCGAAAAATGGCAGAGCAGGTACGACTCAAGACTCAGTCTGACTACGGAGTCAGTTTGACGGGTGTGGCAGGGCCAGATAGCTTAGAGGGGCATCCAGCTGGGACAGTCTTTATAGGATTGGCACAGGAGCAAGGAACTGAGGTCATCAAAGTTAATATTGGAGGCAGAAGTCGAGCAGATGTACGTCACATCGCAGCTATGCATGCCTTTAACCTAGTTCGCAAGGCTTTATTAAGTGACTAACTTTTGATATAATAGTAGATAGGTCTAAGGACCAGTAGAATATAGGAGATCAGAATGGCGAAAAAATCAAAAAAATTAGATGAAATTTCAAAAAAGTTTGGAGCGGATCGTGAAAAAGCCTTGAACGATGCTCTTAAATTGATTGAGAAAGACTTTGGTAAAGGCTCAATCATGCGTTTGGGCGAGCGTGCGGAGCAAAAAGTGCAAGTCATGAGTTCAGGGTCCTTGGCTCTTGACATTGCTCTTGGTTCAGGTGGTTATCCTAAGGGACGTATCATCGAAATCTACGGACCAGAGTCTTCTGGTAAGACAACGGTTGCCCTTCACGCTGTCGCGCAAGCACAGAAAGAAGGTGGTATTGCAGCCTTTATTGATGCGGAACATGCCCTTGATCCAGCCTATGCAGCAGCTCTTGGTGTGAACATTGACGAATTGCTTTTGTCACAACCAGACTCAGGTGAGCAAGGTCTTGAAATTGCAGGGAAATTGATTGATTCAGGTGCAGTTGACCTTGTCGTTATCGACTCAGTTGCGGCCCTTGTACCTCGTGCGGAAATTGATGGGGATATTGGAGACAGCCACGTTGGTTTGCAAGCTCGTATGATGAGCCAGGCCATGCGTAAACTTGGTGCTTCTATCAATAAAACCAAAACAATTGCCATCTTTATCAACCAATTGCGTGAAAAAGTTGGGGTCATGTTTGGAAATCCAGAAACAACACCTGGTGGACGTGCTTTGAAATTCTACGCTTCAGTCCGTTTGGATGTTCGTGGAAGCACACAAATCAAGGGAACTGGTGACCAAAAAGATACCAATGTCGGTAAGGAAACCAAGATTAAGGTTGTCAAAAATAAGGTAGCTCCACCGTTTAAGGAAGCCTTTGTTGAAATCATGTACGGAGAAGGGATTTCTAAGACCGGTGAGCTCTTGAAAATTGCAAGTGATCTCGATATTATCCAAAAAGCCGGAGCGTGGTACTCTTACAAGGGTGAAAAAATTGGACAAGGATCTGAAAATGCTAAGAAATACTTGGCAGATCACCCAGAAGTTTTTGATGAGATTGACCATCAGGTTCGTGTTCAATACGGTTTGATTGAAGATGAAGAGGGAGTCGCTCCTACTTCTGTCGCAGAAGATCTAGCACCTAACCAAGAAGTAACGCTTGACCTAGGCGATGGACTTGAAATCGAAATTGAAGATTAAAGATAAAACTAGGGAAAGCTTTCAAAATCATAAAAACGCATAATATCAGGTATTCATAACCTTGATATTATGCGTTTTATCGTGAGAAAGTTCATTAGACTTCTCTTCCTTGAAACAACTAATGATCACTAAAGCGTCTGTATTTGATATGAAAGTCAAAATAATGTTCATCTTGTAATTTTTGGAAGATGTCGCGATAGGCTTCCTCGTCGAAATGGTCACCGCGGTAGAGAATTTCAAAACTCAAGCCATCATACTCTAGAAAAGCGTTAGCTGTTTTAAAGCCATTTTGTTGATAGAAGCTCATACGAGCTTTTCTTTGTTCCAAGTTATCGCATTCTTCATCCAATCGCTCCACTTCAAGCAACATGGTCCGCTGATAAAAATCAGTTAGTTTGTCGATAATTTCCTTCCCATACCCGTGACTTCTTAAGTGAGGCATGATGGCAAAAAAGCTAATATAGAAGGCCTTTTGGTTGGAGATGGCAAAAGCAAAGCCAACAAATTCTTCTTCGTTATAAAACGCAAAAAAGTGGGCGTCATCTCGGTCCTGATAGCGCAAAAACTCAGAAAGAGGGACTCGTTCCTCCTCGGGGAAAGCTTCGTTATTTAGCTTTTCAACTTTATCAAGATCTGGAAACACATCGGTTATTAATTGACTGGTCAAACTCATAAATGACCTCCTTTTCTTGATTATAGCAAATTGTCTCTCTGTAAGCAATTGATTTCAGGATTCGTTAAAGAATCTTGTCGGTCCTCTGGAAAGCTGATATAATATCTTTATGAATAAAAAACGAACAGTGGACCTGATTCATGGCTCCATTCTTCCCTCACTTTTGAGCTTCGCCCTTCCAATTCTGTTGTCCAATATCTTCCAACAACTATATAATACAGCTGACGTCTTGATTGTAGGGCGGTTCCTTGGACAAGAATCCCTAGCAGCAGTAGGAGCAACGACGGCCATCTTTGATTTGATTATCGGCTTTGCCCTCGGAGTTGGAAATGGGATGGGAGTTGTCATCGCTCGCCTTTACGGTGCTCGTAATTTTGCTAAGATTAAAGAAGCTGTTGCAGCAACTTGGATTCTGGGTGCCATCCTGAGTGCTCTTGTCATGCTGATGGGTTTCTTCGGTCTTTATCCACTCTTGAAGTACCTAGAAACACCTGTAGAAATCCTTCCTCAATCCTATGAGTACATCTCCATGATTGTTACCTGTGTAGGGGTTAGTTTTGCTTACAATCTTTTTGCAGGCTTACTGCGCTCGATTGGCGATAGCCTTGCGGCTCTTGCTTTTCTTATCTTTTCAGCTATCGTTAATGTGATCTTGGATTTATATTTTATTACGCAACTGCATCTGGGAGTTCAGTCTGCGGGTCTTGCAACCATTATCTCGCAGGGTTTGTCAGCAATCCTCTGTTATTTTTATATTCGTAAGAGTGTTCCAGAGCTTCTTCCAGGTCTCAAACATTTCAAATGGAATAAGGCTCTCTATGTGGATCTCTTGGAGCAGGGACTAGCCATGGGTCTGATGGGGTCAATCGTCTCTATCGGTAGTGTCATTTTGCAATCCTCTGTCAATAGTTTTGGTGCAGTCATTATCAGTGCTCAAACGGCAGCACGGCGAATCATGGCCTTTGCCTTATTACCAATGACGGCTATTTCAGCATCAATGACGACTTTTATCTCTCAAAACTTTGGTGCAAAACGTCCTGAACGTATTATCCAAGGTCTTCGCTTAGGGAGCTATTTGAGTATGTCTTGGGCAGCCCTTGCCTGTATTTTCCTATTTTTTGCCAGTCCTAGCCTAGTTTCTTTCCTAGCAAGTTCGACAGACAGCTATTTGGTAGAAAACGGGACCTTGTACTTACGTATCAGTTCGGTATTCTATCCATTTTTAAGTCTTTTATTGATTTATAGAAATAGCTTGCAGGGACTAGGCCAAAAACTTTTGCCACTTATATCTAGCTTTATCGAGTTGTTTGGGAAAATTATTTTCGTAGCTTGGATTATTCCTTGGACAGGCTATACAGGTGTTATTCTCTGTGAACCGCTACTCTGGGTTGTGATGACTGTCCAACTTTACTTCTCCCTTTCCCGACACCCTTGGATAAAAGAAGGCAAGAAAATCGTAGCAGTCGGAGGGAAATTCTAGCTTGCTTTGCAAAAGAAAATCCATTTCCTCTAGTGAAAATCAGCTAGACTTGTGTTATAATAAGAAAGATTAAAATGTGAAAAAAGGAGATTCCTAATGGGACGTAAATGGGCCAATATCGTAGCCAAGAAAACAGCTAAAGATGGAGCTAACTCTAAAGTATATGCAAAATTTGGTGTAGAAATCTATGTAGCAGCTAAAAAAGGGGAACCAGATCCAGAATCAAACACTGCTTTGAAATTCGTTATCGATCGTGCTAAACAAGCGCAGGTGCCAAAACACGTTATTGATAAGGCTATCGATAAGGCAAAAGGAAACACAGACGAAACCTTTACAGAAGGACGTTACGAAGGATTTGGACCAAATGGTTCTATGCTGATTGTGGATACCTTGACTTCAAACGTCAACCGTACAGCTGCGAACGTTCGTGCTGCTTTTGGTAAAAATGGCGGTAACATGGGAGCTTCAGGTTCTGTTTCTTACCTCTTTGACAACAAGGGTGTTATCGTATTTGCTGGTGATGATGCGGATGCTATCTTTGAGCTTTTGCTTGAAGCAGACATTGATGTGGATGATGTAGAAGCAGAAGAAGGAACAATCACTGTTTACACAGCTCCAACTGACCTTCACAAGGCCATCGTTGTCCTTCGTGAGTCAGGTGTCGAAGAATTCCAAGTTACTGAACTGGAAATGATTCCTCAGTCAGAAGTTGAGTTGTCAGGTGAAGATTTGGAAACCTTTGAAAAACTTTACAGCGTTCTTGAGGATGATGAGGACGTCCAAAAGATCTACACAAATGTCGATGGATTCTAATAAAAAAGCGAACAGACTTGCTAGCTGTTCGCTTTTTATATTTGAGATTAGATTCTGGTTCCAGAATCTCTTTGCTGCTGGCTTTCTCCTAGGCCTACAGCTATTTTATGAACTAGTAAGAGTTGACCATTATCCTGTTTTACAAAGGTTAGAGTAACGGTTTTGATTCTATCATCAATGCCAATATAGGTAATTTTCTTTGTGTCGTAGCCCTCAATAGTGGAATCAAACTCGGAGTCTGGCAGTCCGTGTTTTTTGATAATATCCTTGTAGTTGGTACCACCTTTTCCTTTGTTAT
>CAUVMH010000058.1:0-7734 GCA_963552835.1 uncultured Streptococcus sp.
GTCAACGTGGGCGATAATCGCAATGTTACGGATATCTTCTCTTAATTTTGTCATGTTTTCCTCTAAATCTTATTATTTATTTCCAACTAAAAATTATAACACAGTTTTTTCCAAAAAACACGGGCTAACCAAGTGTAAATGTTTTCATAGGTAAATCGTAAACTGTAGCTATTTTTGCAATTTTACTTCCGAAAGAGTATGATAAAAGGAGAAAAAGAATCAATTCCAACCTTTGAAAGGAAAACTCATGCGCCTTGATAAATTCTTAGCCCTAGCTAAGATTAGCCGGAAAGAGATGAAACAAAAACTGCGACTAAGGCAGATTGTAATTGAAGGTCAAGCAGCTCGCTCCCTCAGTCAAAATGTCGATAGTGGCCTCCAGTCCATTAGCCTGGCTGGTAAAGCTTTAAACCACCTAGCCCACCATTATTTTCTGATGAACAAGCCCGCTGGTGCTGTCACTGCCAGTTCTGACGCAGACAAGATGACTGTCCTAGATCTAATTGCCCCAGAAGATTTTAACGACCAGCTTTACGCCATCGGCCGTTTGGATCGTGATACACGGGGTCTGCTTCTGATTACAGATAATGGGCCACTGGGATTTCAGCTCCTCCATCCACAATACCATATCGCAAAGACCTACTATGTCGAAGTCAACGGCCCTCTTGACCAAGAAGCCATAGTTGCTTTTCAGCAAGGCATTATCTTTCTGGACGGAACTCAATGCAAACCCGCCCAACTTCAGATTCACACGACTAGCTTCGAGCACTCCACCGCCTCAGTTACCATTTCTGAAGGGAAATTTCATCAGGTCAAGAAAATGTTTCTAGCAGTTGGTGTCAAGGTCACCTATCTCAAACGCACCCATTTCGGTGATTTTCAGCTGGATCCCGATCTGGCAGAGGGCAGTTATCGACCGCTGAATCCTTCCGAACTCAAGATTATCAAAGGCTATTTGAAACAAACTTGGTAAAACAAAAAGGCTTATTCAAGCCTTTTTATTATTTATTACATAAATCCATTCATAGTCAGAAGAATCCCTGCAATCCAGTTGATGACAGAAATGACAATACCGACGATATTCAGAATTCTTTCTGTTTTATAATCTAATTGAGTTTCTTTTTAATGGGAATTGCCCAAAACCAGACCAATTAAATTATAAGTAGTTAACTTTGTATATATTCTACAAAGAATCAGCTTGTCTTTACCTTACCGCTCCAAGAATCAAGACCGTAAGACAGGATATAAATATCGTTAAAACCTTGCTTCTTCAAGTAGATTGCCGCATTGGTCACACGTTGACCACGGCTATTTTCATAAAGAAGAACTGGTTTGTCTTTGCGAAGCGCATTGATACTAGACTTGAGCTGTTGGGACGGAATATTGCGCGCCCCCAAGATATGCTTGCGATGGAAATCCGATGGATCACGCAGGTCAATCAATTGCCCTTGACGAATCAAAGCTTCAAACTCACTATTATCTACCACCTTAGCTGCACGACGAATACGGAAATAATTGAAGCCCATCCAAGCCAACATTCCCAGCAAGATTGCCCATAAAGTCCAAATTCCCATTCTAGTTTCTCCCTTTATCTTCTAAATACTTTAACTCTACTTGATGTTCTCTGCGAAGAACCGCCTCAGCCTCCAGATAATCAAGCTTATCCATCAGGCCAGCATCGTAAATCCGCTCCAGCTCAATTTTCATCATCTCAATATCATAAAGACGCTTACCCATATAGATAATGATCCCGAAATTTTTAAGAAATTGCTGCACATCATAGAGTGTTTTCATGAGCTATATTTTATCAGATTTTAGCAAAGTTTTCAAGATGACAAAACAGAAAAGACAGCCACAAAGGCTGCCTTTTCAGGAGATTATTATGAAAAAGAAAAGTTTAGGAGTTCTATCAAACAAAGTTAGGAGGTCTTCATTTGATAATCTTAGTATAAGGGAAGAAGCTTAAACAATCCTTAAGAAAAAACAGAGAGTGGGACAGAAATCGGTAATTCGTTAGAATTCGATTTCGTCGTCCCACCTCCGCACAGTTGAGTAGGGCTGTAAAAGCTGATGAAATCAGCGTAGTAGAGCCCACTCAACCACTGCGTCTTGCTCGACAATCCAAAGACAATTGAGAGGCTAGGACTTTTGTCCCAGCCTCTTTAAACATCATTTTACAAACCTGGTGCTTGGCCAAGCTCAGCTGTCAACATCCAGATAGTTTTTTCAAGGTCTGCCTTGGCTCCAACGAAGATATCATTGGTTACATCGTCACCTTCTTCATCCGTCACATCCATAGCTTCTTGGTAAAGATCTGTCAGATAACGGAAGATTTCAATCACGCGCTCCAAGCTTTCTTCAACATTCTTGCTGAATTCGCCAGCCTTTTCCTCAATCTTGCTGTGTTGAATAAACTCTGTCAGAGTTGAATAAGGCTTGCCACCTAGAGTAATCAAGCGTTCGCTGACTTCATCCAAGGTTTCATCAATTGTATCCATGTATTCATCCATTTTTGGATGCCATACCATGAAGCCTGCACCACGCATATACCAGTGAACTTGGTGAAGAGCGATACGAGCTGTATAAAGATCTGAAACCACTTGGTTAAGAACTGCTTTTGTTTTTGGTAAAGAATTTTGGTTAGTGAAAGTTGCTACATCTGCTGCAGCGCCATGTTTTACTTGAGTCATAATGATACCTCTCTTTTTATTTGTAATCATTCTAATCTTTATTGATTATGTTTTAATTATAATGCTTCTAATTAAGAAAGTCAAGTATTAAAACTCAAAATTTTACTTTATTAGAAAAGTTGTAAAATTTCAGATTTTTCTACTCAAAATCGCGAATAAATAAGTATGATTCATTTATACTTTTTTCTAGTCGGAACGGTTCTGGCCTCCTTTCTAGGCTTAGTTATTGACCGCTTCCCAGAACAATCCATCATCTCACCAAGCAGCCACTGTGACAACTGCAAGCAAATACTCAAAGCACGGGATTTGATCCCTATCCTGTCTCAGTTGCTTAATGGCTGCCGCTGCCGTTTCTGCAAGATTCGTCTTCCTGTCTGGTATGCTGCTTTTGAGTTAGTGCTGGGCTTGATTTTTCTAAGCTGGAGTTTAGGCTATCTTTCGCTAGCCCAGCTCTTACTGCTAATGATGGGCTTGACCTTAGCCATCTACGATCAGCGTGAGCAAGAATACCCTCTTCTAATCTGGCTGATTTTTCAGTTCTTGCTGATGGCTACAGCAGGTATCAATCCGCTCATGATTTTCTTTTTGATCCTAGGACTTCTAGCCTTCTTTTTTAATATTCGCATCGGAGCTGGAGATTTTCTCTTTCTTGCTTCCTGCTCAGCCATTTTCAGCCTGACAGAAATTCTCATTCTCATCCAAATTGCTTGCTTCTCCGGTCTCGCCTGTTTCTGCTTTAAAAAGAAAAAAGACAGGCTAGCATTTGTACCCTGTCTCTTGTTTGGTGTGGTGGTTCTTATTTCTTATAAATTCCTACTCTTTTACTGAACTGGAACCCAAAGCTCAACTTCTGCATCCATAGGATTCCCGTTTAAAAGTATTTCTAAGATAATTCCATCTTGGTAAAGGGAACTGCTTTCTTCCTCAAAAAAGTTATCCTCCAATTGGTCAAACAGGAGTCTTGATTTATCACCACTGGCTGAACTTACTAAATAATCTTTCTCTGGGACAAGAATGCTTTCGTAGCCTGCCACAGCATTCTTTGCCGCAACTCCTGCGTAGTATTGAATACCATCTTTATGAGGAACAATCAAAGCATAGCCTTTTTTGTCTAGAGAATGGGGCATCAATTTCCCCAGCATTCCTTCTTTAAATAACTGAGCATAGAACGCTGTCTTCTCTTTAGAATAGTGCTGTTCATGAACCGTAGTTCCTTCTATCAAAATACTCCTGCCAATCAGGGTAAACGATGGTTTGGTTTGATGTTTCATTATATGAACTCCTTTCTTTATGGTATAATCATAACAAAAGTAATATGACATCTATCTGTCATATTTAAGGAGAAAATCATGAAAATTGACCGTCAAATGGGAATCATTTCTCATTTAGTAAATCAACGAAAAACAACAGCTAAAGAACTATCAGAACTTTTTAAAGTCAGCACCCGAACTATTATGAGAGATATTGATGATTTATCTCTTGCAGGCATTCCTCTCTATGTAATGAAAGGAAAAAACGGAGGCATTTTTCTTATGGAAGACTTCCAAACTGATAAACCTCCCCTGACCCAATCTGAACGACTTTCAATCGAATCCGGTTTAAAAAGTCGCTATCAAGTTTTGGAAGACACCTCTACTTTCAATGCTATATTGAAATTAAATGCTACCAATACATACTCTGATTTCGAAATTGATTTGTCTCTATCTCAAGGGAACTTGGAAATACGAACTTTGATTTTTAAGTTATTGGAAGCGATCAGAGGTAGAGTAAAAATAAAATTTTCCTATATTAATTCACAAGGACTGGTGAGTCAAAAAAATTGTGAGCCTTACCGTATTGTCTATAAGGACCGGAGTTGGTATATGGATGCCTACGATACTGATAAAGCGCGTTTTTCTGTTTTTAAAGTTGCTAGAATTAGTGAACTTACTCTCTCCGATACTTTTTCAAAAAGACATTTTACACCACTTCCCTATGATGGTGGTACATGGATGAATGAAAACAAAGTACCTGTCATCCTGCATGTCCAGAAAATTGTCCTTGATCGATTTGTGGAACTCTTAGGCTATAATGCCATAAAACCTATTAATAGCGATATTTACGAGATTACTTATCCTTTAAACGACAATGATTGGGGATACAATACCTTGCTTGCTTTTGGAAAATACATCACTGTTATATCTCCTAAGCATTTCTTGAAACATTTCACCAGCTATATAGATACCATTCATAAGCAATATCCAAACTAATATTCAATCACCATCAAAAATCAAACATTTCTTAAAAATGAATTATACGAAACTTACTTTTTTATGGTGATAAAATTCAAGAACATGGGTCAGGCTCTAGTTCTTATCCAAATCGCTAGCTTCTCTGGCCTCGCCTGTTTCTGCTTTAAAAAAACAAAAGACAGGCTAGCATTTGTACCCTGTCTTTTGCTTGGTGTCGTGGTTCTTATTTCTTATAAGCTGCTGCTTGGATAAAGGCTGCTATACTGGCGTCCTTTTCATGAAGAGCTTTGACAATCTTAGATCCGACAATGACTCCATCTGAGACTTGATTGAAGCGATCAACATCCTCTAAAGTTGAAACGCCAAAACCTGTCAGCACTGGAATCTCAGCAATATCATGGAGCTTGCTCAAGTGCTGGTCCAAATCATTGCGGTAACTTCCGCTCTTACCCGTTACACCGTTGATAGCTACAGCATAGATAAAACCTTCTGCCTCCTTAATTAGCTCCTGCTGACGTTCTAGGCCGGTCGTCAGACTTACTAAAGGAACAAGAGCGATATCTGAATCTTCTAGCAGAGGCAAGATAAAGTCCCTATGCTCGTAGGGCAGATCCGGAATAATCAATCCTTTAACCGGTGTCGTAGTCAAATCCTTGACGAAATCTTTTAGGCCGTACTGGAAAATAGGATTGAAGTAGGTCATGATGATAAGAGGCAGCTGAGTGTCCAAATTCTGCAAGCTTGCGACTAGAGACTTGGTTGAAGTATGGTGACCCAAGCTTCTCAGACCGGCTTCTTCAATAACCGGCCCATCTGCAACAGGGTCTGAAAAAGGCAGGCCGATTTCAATAGCTGACACACCCAAGTTTTCCAAAAATGAGATGGTTTCTGGTAATCCTGCCAAACCTTTCTCGTGATCACCAGCCATGATATAAGGAAGAAAAATTCCCTTACCTGCTTTTTTGATGGCTTCTAAATGCTGAGTGAGTGTTTTAGTCATGGGCACCTCCTTTTTGAGCCGCTTCATTTTCCAAGCGTTCCTTTACCTGAACGACATCCTTGTCACCACGGCCGGATAGGCAGACAATCATTGATTTATCTGGTCCCAACTCCTTAGCCAGCTTAACTGCGTAAGCAATAGCGTGGCTAGACTCTAGAGCAGGGATAATCCCTTCAATACGAGACAAAAGCTGGAAGGCTTCCAAAGCTTCTTCATCCGTGACTGGGACATAAGTGGCGCGCTTGATAGCATTAAAATGAGAATGTTCAGGACCGATGCCCGGATAGTCCAGCCCGGCAGAGATAGAGAAAGCTTCCAGAATCTGGCCTTGCTCATCCTGCAAGACATCCATTAAGGCACCGTGTAAAACACCTGGCCGGCCTTTAGTTAAGGTTGCAGCGTGTTCATCTGTATCCACACCCCGCCCAGCTGCTTCTGTTCCATACATAGCCACTGTGCTATCGTCTACAAAGGGATAAAAGAGTCCAATAGCATTGGAACCACCGCCAACACAGGCGACTAAAGCATCTGGCAGGGCACCTTCATTTTGCTCAGCAAACTGGCGCTTGGCCTCACGCCCAATCACGCTCTGATAGTCGCGAACAATCTCTGGGAAGGGATGAGGTCCCAAGGCCGACCCCATAATATAGTGAGTATCATCGACCTGAGCCACCCAAGCTCGCAAGGCAGCATTGACTGCATCCTTGAGGACTCGAGAACCATCGGTCACTGACTCTACCTTGGCTCCCAGAAGCTCCATCCGAAAGACATTGAGGGCTTGACGCTTGACATCTTCTTCGCCCATGTAGATAATACAGTCCATGTTGAAAAGGGCTGCAGCCGTAGCTGTAGCTACTCCGTGCTGACCCGCACCAGTCTCTGCAATGATTTTCTTCTTGCCCATTCTCTTAGCTAGCAGAACCTGCCCTAGGGCATTATTGATTTTATGGGCCCCGGTATGGTTGAGGTCTTCCCGCTTCAGATAAATCTTCGCACCGCCAGCATAGGCTGTCAGATTTTTAGCGAAATAGAGAGGATTCTCCCGCCCTACATACTGCTTCAGCAACTCGTCCAGCTCAGCCTGAAAGGCTGGGTCTTTTTTACTCTCACGGTAGGCTTTGTCTAGCTCCAAAACTGCTGTCATCAGCGTTTCGGGAACAAAGCGCCCACCAAACTCACCATAAAATCCTTCTTGATTGGGTTGATTATATGCCATATTTCACTCTTTCTATAAATTCTTTTATCTTTTCTAAGTCCTTCTGGCCGTCAGTCTCAACACCGCTTGAGACATCAACTGCGTAAGGAGCGAAGTGCTGAATCGCTTCTCGAACATTTCCTGCATTCAAACCACCGGCAATAAAGAAGGGCTGGTGGATTTGACTCTTATCAAAAGCTTGCCAGTCAAAGGTCTGACCACTACCAGCAAGAGGGGCATCAAATAGCCGGTAGTCCGCTTGTTGGCTGACTCCTTTTAACGCTCCCTTGACCTGATAAGCTCGAATAACCGGACGGCCGATCTCAGTCAGAAGCTCTTCATCAAAATCACCATGAATCTGCACCAAATCCAGATTTGCCACTGAAATAGCTTCCTGCAACTCTGCCAAGCTCGGAGAGACGAAAACTCCTACCTTTCGGACAGCAGGCGGCACCAAGGCAGCTAGCTCCTGAGCTTGCTCCAAACTGACCCTCCGACGGCTCTCAGCAAAGACAAAGCCAATGTAATCTGCACCAGCCTGGCATGCTGTTTCCACAGCGCTAGCCGTTGATAAGCCGCAAATCTTAACCTTTGTCAATTTTCAGCTCCTTAATTTTT
>CAUVMH010000059.1:0-7595 GCA_963552835.1 uncultured Streptococcus sp.
AGAAGCTAGCTCCTCCCAGATGATCTGGATGTAAATGAGATAGAAGGACATAGTTAATTTCTTCTGGTTTGATTCCCTTCGCTTCTAGCAAATATGAAATCTGGTCCTTTTCCGTCATTTGAACAGGAGTTCCTAGACGGTAAAAACCATAGCGTAGCTTCGTCTTAATGTTATAGTGATAACCCGTATCATAGAGCAGATACCCCTTATCTCTATGCTTGATCAGAAATACTCCCGCTGGGAAGGTCATTTTTTTATTCTTGACTCCCTTAAACAGTAAACCCGCATAGCTGGTACAGTAGCCGGCCGGGAAATAATCAATGCTTTCGATAATCTTGGACATATTGGTCAATCCCTTCTGAAATACTGATTCGAGGGCGATAACCCAAGTCTCGCTCCGCCTTGCTGATGTCCAGCGTCTGGCTATACCTCAGCAAGTAATAGGTATAGCGTGTCAGAACCGGTTCTCCTTTGAGATGCAAGATCTTGTAAATAAACTCTAGCGTACTCGCAATAGCTGAAAGAAGAGAAGCTGGCACTTTTCGGTATGTTATCGGATAGCCTAGCCCTCTCAAAGTTTCTTCTATCAGACTCCTAAATTCCCTTGGTTCTCCATTGGTGATGTTATAGACTTCGCCACTAGCTTGAGGGGCCTCTAGAGCCAAACGAATGGCCAGAGCAACATTTTCCACACAGGTCATATCCATGAGCTGGCGACCGTCCCCTATCAAGGGAATGCCAATCTTCTGACTGAGTTTGAGAACTCGGGGTAAAATACTGGTATCCCCAATCCCAAAAAGCCCACGGGGGCGTAAGATGATGCTAGGTACATCCGGATAATCCTTAAACAGCTTCTCCGAAGCCAGTTTACTACGTATATAGTTGTTAAGCTTGTTTTCCTGCGGAGCTTCGCTTTCTTTGATAGCAAGCTGATCTCGAGGCGCAGCATAGATGCTCGGCGATGATACATAAACTAAACGCTGAATACCGGCCTCTCGACAAGCATCCAGAACATACTTGGTTCCCAAGACATTTGTCTGGTAGAAATCCTCCCAAGGACCCCAAACGGTAGAAAGAGCACCCGCATGCACAACCATGTCCATCCCCTGACAAGCCTGAGCCAAATCCTCTTGCTTGGTCAAATCTCCCTGAAAAAATGTTACTAAGGAATTTTCCAAAGACTGACCTGCCTTGGGATTGCGTCCAAAAGCGCGTACCTGATAGCCCTGCTGACTGAGCTCTTCAACAACATACTTGCCTAGAAAGCCCGTAGCACCTGTTACCAATACTTTCTTCATTTTTTACTTCTCCTTGTCCCCTAAGAGCCGATGTATTTCGCTCTTCAGAATCTCTGTTGGCTGATAGATTTGAGCTGCACGACTGAGGTTCTTCAAATCTGGCCAGTTCTCCCGAGCCAATAATTCATCAAAAGCTCGCCCAATCGCTTCCGTATCCTCTCGTTTAGCGGTCAAAGCAATCCCTGCCTCTAAGCCACGAACCGCATAGTCATACTGATCATAGTCATGGGGGAGAATCAAGGCAGGCTTGCCATAGATGATACACTGGTAAAAAATACCCGCACCGCCATGATGAATCACATAATCCATCTGAGGAATGTACTCCTTATAGGGAAGATAGGATACCACCGAAACATTGTCCATGAGCTCTTCACATTGGAAGTCTTGTCCGCCAAACCCCAGAGTTACAAAGAAGTGGCAATCTGGATGGGCTTTAGCCAATTGTTGTGTCTGATAGAGGAGATTGTCTTTGGCCCATGCTAGCTGAGTGCCGCAGGATACAAGGACCTTCTTATACCCTGCATAAGGAGCCAAATCGAGGGGATAATTTTCTACCCTCTCAATCGAAGAGCCAAAAGGTCCCACCCAAAGGTAGTGCTCTGGAAAACCACTTTTCAGCTCCAACTCTTTCATCCCAATTCCCAAGATGGAATAGGGTGAATAGATGGTTTCCTGACCTTTCTGATTGTAGAGCTTAAAATCGTAACGTTTCAATCGTTCTCTCAATAAAAAGCTTACGATTCGTTTCCCTAAACGAGTCTCTTTTCTTCCTAGCCATTGCTGAGCAGATTGGAAAGATGTTTTTGGGCTGCCCATTCCTCCAAAGAAACAAGGCGGTCCATCTGTCGTTTCAATGGCAAACTGTGTCGCCATCGTGGTAATCCAGGGAATATTCAACTGTTCCGCTACAAGTCCTCCAGAGAGGGTTATAAAATCCGCAATCACAATATCAGGTCGATTTTCCTGCCACTCTTGCATTAATTGATCTGAAACCACATTGATCAAATCAAGACTAGCTGACAACTGTCGATAAGCAGAAATAAGATTTAACTGCCCTTCATTGTTGGCTACACGCTCAAACTCATCTACACAATTTTCTAAAATGGGAATCACCCGGAATCCCATCTCCTCTGCTACATTTTTTCGTTGCGGTCCTGTAAATAATCGAATCTCATACAAGGGATCCTTCAACAAAGGTGCAAGTAAATTAAGAGTTGGGAAGAGATGTCCACTCAAGGGAACTACAACCACATCAATTTTGATTTTTCTCATATGTCTAGGATAGCAAATTTTTAAAAAAAGAACTACCATAATGATAGTTCTTTCCAATATTATTTATATTTTGAGGAATAAGTCGCTTCCACGCTACTTGATTTTTAGAAGAGTTTTTTGTAGAGAGCAATGGTTTCTTCTAAAGTTGGCATAAATGGATTGCCTGGCGCACATGCATCAATCAAAGCATTCTTAGAAAGGTAGTCAAAGTCAAAATCTTTTTCTTCGATACCGAGTTCAGTGAGTTTCTTCGGAATCCCTACTGTTTCAGACAGTTTTTCAATCTCAGAAATAGCGTAAGCTGCGCACTCTTCATCCGTTTTGCCTGCCACTTGCAAGCCTAGCGCCTTAGCAACGTTGCGGAAGGCAGCAGGTACGCGCTTCGCATTTTCACGTTCTACAACTGGGAGAAGCATGGCACAGCAGACACCATGTGGCAAGTTATATACCGCACCGAGTTGGTGAGCCATAGAGTGAACATAGCCCAAACCAGCGTTGTTAAAGCTCATACCACCGAGGAAGATAGCATTAACCATCGCCTCACGTGCTTCGATATCTTGGCCATTAGCCACAGCACGAGGGAGATACTCCTTGATGAGTTCAATCGCTCCGATAGAGAGTTTCTTGGTCACATTATAAGCACCTGGTGTTACTAAGGCTTCGACAGCGTGAGTAAGAGCATCCATACCTGTTGCTGCTGTCAATCCTTTCGGTTTTGAAAGCATAAGTTCTGGATCATTGACTGAGATGAGGGCGAGGCTGTTCTTATCAACCATTACCATCTTGACCTTACGTTCTTCGTCAGTAATGACATAGTTAATGGTGATTTCTGCAGAAGTTCCAGCTGTTGTATTGATCGCAACCACTGGCAACCCTTTTTTAGCAGACTTGTGGAGGCCTTCGTAGTCCTGTGGCTTTCCACCATTTGTCGCAATGATAGAGATACAACTAGCCGCATCCTGAGGAGATCCACCTCCAAGACTGATGATGAAGTCACAACCATGCTCTTTCAAAGCAGCTACTCCGTCTGTGACGTTCTTGCAAGTCGGATTGGGCTTCACATCGCTAAAAATCACATATTCGATTCCTTCAGTATCTAAGGGTTTTAGGACCTTAGGTAAAATATCGCTGCCTTCGATGAACTTGTCTGTCACCAAAAGAGCTTTCTTATACCCCAATTCCTTGATATACGGACCTACTTCATTTACAACGCCTTTACCGATAAGGTTAACTGATGGAACGTAAAATGTAGCCATATGCGTTTCCTCCTGCGCCTCTGCGCTATTTGATTATTTACTATAAGTATACGACCTTATAAGAAGTTTTACAAATATTTGTAAGCGTTTTAAGTAAAAAGTTAGTAAAGAACAGTCAGCCACTTTTTCAAGAAAAAAAGCTCCAAAAAGATAGCTTTCATCTCATTGGAACTTTTACTTAATCATTATTGCTTAGTTAATACCACTCGGTCAGATGCCTCTCGGTCCATATCGTCGATAATCAATTGATTACCATTAACCGTGTAAATTTTGACATCATCTCCGATAATGACACGTTGATTTTCTGGTTCAAAGCTGACTTGCTTGATTTCCTTATCTCCATCTGGCTCGACCTCAGTCCATGTACCAGTTTTACCTGTTACAACAAGAGTGATTTGGTCATTCTCATCTTTTCCAGTATAGGTACCATCGATGTTCGTAGGTTGAGCTACAACAGTGTCCTGACTTGAGGACGTCTGTGGTTGGCTAGCACTTGTAGTAGCACTAGAAGATGACTCTTGTTGAGTAGATGATTGTTGAGCAGATTGCTGGGTAGGTGCTTGTGTCTTAGATCCACAAGCTGCTAAAAGACTAAGAATTGCTAGGGAAGCAATAGAAAGTGTGAATATTTTCGTTTTCATAGCGACTTCCTTTCTTTTGTGCTAATGTATTTCTGAAATCGTTTTCGAGTTTTCCTATCCCCAGTATAGCAACTTAAGTCCAGAAGGTCAACTAATCTCACGCTTTCCCACCAAACCCGCTCGAACTTCCGAGATAAAGTAGAGGGAACCCGTCACGAAAAGCAAGTCCTGATCATTGGCCTTTTCTTCAAATTCTCTGATAAAATCACGATAAGAGTCAACCAGTTTATAACCAGAAACATCGCTTTCTTCTAAAGAGCCTTGGTAGTCAAAGCCTGTTACCTTAAGTTCCACCTGAGACAACTGCTCCGTTAGATAGCCTAGCATCCCCTGATAATCCTTGCGTTTAAGAGCACCAAAAAGGACATGAACCTGGTATCCTTGCTGAATTTTCCCTTGGATAAACTCGACCAGACGAGTCAAGGCTGGAAGATTGTGAGCCCCATCTAGGTAGATATGCGGACGAATCCGTTCCAATCGACCTGCCCAGTGAGTTTCTTGCAAAGCCTGTCTCACAAGCTTTTCTTCGACTTTTTCCTCTCTTAACGTCATAAAAAGAAGAAAGCTTTGTAAGGCCAAGGAAGCATTTTCTCGCTGATAGGTGCCTTCCAAACCGATTTTAAGCTGGGAAAATCTTGCTAGGCTACTTGAAAAATCCCCAGCATTCAAGGTGAAGTCTTGCCCAGCTTGATAAAGGTCTACGTCTAACACTCTTGCTCTTTTGTGACAGACAAGCTCCGCTTCTGGAGCAAGCTTGGCAATGACCGCCTTCTTTCCAGACTTGAAAATACCAGCTTTCTGATCTGCTATTTCCTCCAGACTATCGCCCAAGGTCTCCTGATGATCTAGACCAATCGAAGTAATAACTGCAATCTCGCCTGTTACGACATTAGTCGTATCAAGCAAACCACCAATCCCCACTTCTAGAAGAACCAGATCCACTTCCTGCTCTTTAAAGTAAAGCAAGGCAATCAGGGTCAACAACTCAAAGAAAGACAAGTGGTCATGTGTTTCTAAAAGAGTTTTCTCCATCTCCTTGACTTGGTTAGCTATACGGATAAAGTCTTCATCTGCGATCGGTTGTCCATTGATACAGATTCGATCATGGATACTAATGATATGAGGAGAGGTAAAAGTACCAACTTTTTTACCATGGACGACAAACAACTCCCTCATAAAGGCAATAGTTGACCCTTTACCGTTAGTCCCTGTTACGTGGATAATGGGATAAGTCTTCTCAGGATTCCCCAACAAATCCACAGCTCGCTGCATTCGTCCAAGACCAGATCTAAAGTTTAAACCAATCCGACTATGAAGCCATTCTTCTACTTCAAACATACATGTCTCCTTAACAAAAGTCCAATCAACTACCGTATCAAAGTATGATTACAAATAAAAAGCGAGGTCGGGACTAAAATCCCAACCTCTTACCTGGTTAGCTAATCACTAGCTACTATGAATTTCAACGTGGGGTAAAAACGTCCACTGGATGTTCCAACTCTCTCCAATTTCTGGGAGTTGAGCTAAAAACGTCCCCCGGACGTTTTTACTCCTCCATAAAGCTGTTGAAGACTTCTTCAATCATGTTCCATTCGTCTTCTGAGTCTTCTGGAATTGGTTGTAATTCGCCTTCTGTTCCATCTTCATTTTCGATGAATGAGTAAGCTTGGATTTCAACTTCACCATTTTCATCTTCTTCTGCGTTAACCGGCACTAGCAGAACATAGTTTTTACCAAATTCTTCTTTCCCATCGATGGTCAAAAGAATTTCAAACAAGGTTTCATTTCCTTGCTCATCTACTAGTGTAATCAATTCACGTTCTTCGTGATCATGGTTGTGATCGTGTGACATAGTTTCTCCTCTGTCTTAAAATTTTCTATCTAAATAATTTTGCAAAATTAGCTGAGCAGCCAACTTATCAATAACTTTCTTGCGTTTGTTACGACTGATATCTGCTTGTTCAATCAACATACGCTCCGCAGCGACCGTTGTCAAACGCTCATCCTGATAGTCTACTGGCAAACCAAAGAGTTCTTCTAGCTTGGCACCATAGGCTTGACTGGCTTCTACTCGCGGACCGCTGGTATTGTTCATGTTTTTAGGCAGACCTACTACAAAGCGTTCCACCTTATAGCTGTCAACCAATTCCTTGATACGGTCAAAACCGAACTGGCCCTGATCCTCATTAATCTGGATGATTTCAAGGCCTTGAGCAGTGAAGCCTAGGGGATCGCTAATGGCAACACCCACTGTTTTTGAACCGACGTCCAATCCCATAATTCTCATAGATTATAGATCGACTCCTTGTCCTTTAAGGTAGTAGCGTACCAATTCTTCAACAATTTCATCACGCTCATACTTACGGATTTGATTTCGTGCATTGTTGTAACGAGGAACGTAGGCAGGGTCTCCACTCAATACATAACCGACGATTTGATTTATCGGATTATAACCCTTTTCATTCAAAGAAGCATAGACATCTGTCAACGTCTCGCTAATCTCTTTCTTATTGGAATCATCCAATTTAAACCGTACAGTTTCTTCAGTAAATCCCATTCTAACACCCTCTTTCCTTAGAATAGTACTATTATAGCACATTCCCTTACGTTCTACAAATAAGTCAGTCTATTAATTTGGATTTTCTATTGTTCTGTCGCCCCATTTGCCACTCTATCTGCAATATATTGGCTAGGTTCGTTTTTTAAGAGATTTTCAAGACCAATATTTTTTAAATATTCTAGCTGAGACGCCTTTTTGACATCCAATACTTGAAAATCATAAGTCGTTGTAGTCTGGATTTCTGTCTCGCTGAGTAGCTTGGTTTCCAGTGTAAATCCTGCTAGTTTGCGTGCCTCTTGGATGGTCTCATCCTTCTCTTCAGCTTCTTGAAGCGCTTTTTTCGTCTCCTCTAGCCCATTTTCAGAGATAAAGTTCTTGAGTTCATCCCCGACAGGTCGTTTTTGCTGAATGGTCAAGGTCAAAAATTGATTGCCTTTATAGGTAATGGTCTGAATCTGCTGCGTTCCATTTTCTGACTTCGGCATCAACAAGGTCTTGGTGACAACCGTATTCTTTTCGGCATTGTCCAAAACGGGAAGGTTTGATTGGATGGGGTCAGATGCTGTTG
>CAUVMH010000060.1:0-7252 GCA_963552835.1 uncultured Streptococcus sp.
CATAGTTTTCAGCCCCTCCCCAACCAGTTCGTACATATTTTTTCTTGGCCTTTAATCCAGGCAGGATCTCTTCAAAAGTCATGTTGTTCTCCTTTAATGCTAAATTCTTAATTTAATTATAACAAAAAACCGTTTTCCAACGGCTTTTTGACTGTGATTTATTTAAATCTGCTTCTACTTACGGCAAATTATTCCCTGCTGCAAGATAAATTTCATACCATTCTTTTCTTGTTAAGCTAAAGTTTGCCGCTTGGCTAACTTCTCTCAAATGCTTAGGATTTGTTGTACCTACGACTGCCTGCATTTTTGCTGGATAACGCAATATCCAAGAAATGGCAATAGTTGAAGGGGTTACTCCATATTTAAAAGCTAGACGATCAAGTACTTGATTCAAAGATTGAAATTTCTCATTACCAACAAAGTTCCCTTTAAAATACCCGAATTGTAAGACAGACCATGCTTGAATGACCACATCGTGTAATTTGCAATATTCAAAAACGCTGCCATCTCGCATAGTTGCTTGACTATCTTCCATATTAACATGAAAACCTGATTCGAATCCTGGAGTAAAAGCCGCACTCAATTGTAGTTGATTAACAGCTAACGGCTGCTTGACATCTTTTTTAAGCAACTCCATCATCATAGGATTTTGATTAGAAACTCCAAAATATCGGACCTTACCTTGTTTATAAAGAAGATCAAAGGCTTCTGCTACTTGGTCAGATTCCATCAAAGCATCTGGTCGATGAAGAAGCAAGCTATCTAGATGATCAATCTTCAATCTTTGCAAAATTCCGTCAACTGATTTTATAATATAGTCCTTAGAAAAATCAAAATAGGTAAATTCTTCAATGCGAATGCCACATTTGGACTGAATCCACATCTTTTCTCTTAAATCTGAACGATTTTTTAGGACAATACCTAACAGTTCTTCACAACGACCACGACCATAAATATCAGCCAAGTCAAAAGCATTGATTCCAACAGAAAGTGCTGTTTCTACAAGCTCTTCAACTTCTTTTACAGACTTATCTTTTATTCTCATCATTCCGAGAACAATTTCTGATAATTCTTTGTCATCTTGACCAAGAGTTATGTATCTCATCAAGTTTTTCTCCTTCAATTCTAAATTCTTCATTTAATTATAACAAAAAGCCGTTTTCCAACGGCTTTTTGACTGTATATCTACTAAATTCTTCCTACCACTGCAATCCTGCTTCTCTGATTTCTTTCTTGGAAGCAAATTTACCATTTGGTCTGTGCCATCTTCCGTTTTTATCTCTAAAGTAGCCACCTGAATTAGATGATTGCGAGTTTGATTCTTGGCTTTCTTCCTTTTCTTGTGCGGCTTGATGAGCTTTTTCCTGTTCTTCTTTTGCTTTCTTTTCAGCTGCTTCTTTTTCTTCAGCCTCTTTCTTTGCTTTTTCCTCAGCTTCCTTCTTAGCCTTTTCTTTTTCTTCTTTTATCTTTGCATCTTCAACTGTATTTTTAGCAGTACCATCCAAATAATTGATTTCCGCATTAGCTGAAACATTGTCTAAAACGACATGCGTCACCGAATACTGATCAACCTTTTCCTTACTACCACCTAACTTGATTTCCAAGAGTTTGCCGTTTTCATCTATTCCCACATACTGTAACTCAATCTGTCTCGGGATCAATTCGTCCTTTTGATAGATTGGGGTCACCTTGTAGTCAAGATAGTAGTTCGGATGATTGGCCAACCAGGAGTCCAATCGATTTTCATAGTAAAGCATGCTTTCTTGATTAGTGTTATCTGTTCCATAATATGTTCCAGCATTGAGCCAGTTAGTCATAGGAACCAAGTTTTTCTTTTCATCATTCAATCCACTAAACTGGTACCCAATCAAATGACCTCGATTCATTAACCATGCCTTTTTAGAACCATCTCCATAGTAAAAATTATAGTTATGCCAACCAACCGGGTTATAACTTATCTTAGGCTCTCTCTTCTCATTTGGCTCATCTCTGTCCTTAAGTTGAATATGAGCACCCGTTGCGCGTGATTTAGAATCCAATTCTCCAAGTTCTAGCTGCTTTTCATTTTTAAAAGGCAAAAGTCCAGCTTCTTTAAACAACTTCTCATCGAACTTAATTTGCTTCTGTTCAATTTTTTCTTCTGGAACCTTTGATTCTACCTTATGTCCAGAACAAGCAACTAGTGTTGTGATCGAAAGCAAGGCAATTGAGAAAGATAGTAGCTTTTTCATAAAAATCTCCTTTATTTTTATATAGTGATTAGATTAATATCCCCTCTTTCATTCTACTATCATTTTGTTAATTATTCAAGAATAAAGAGACTGTTATTATACTATTTCTCCTCCAATGTTTAAAACAAAAACGATAACCACTTCTCAGTAGTTACCGCTGATTTCTTTTGATTAGTCTTTCCAACCAAGTTTGCTGTTGATAGTCATCATGATGCTGGCTATTTTCTCACCCCAGTAAGGATCGGAAGCATAGCGAACATTCATTCCGGTTGCCTTGTTTCCAAGGTGGTCTCTGCCGTAGTCAATGTAATTCTCACGAATCCACTTGGCCGCTCCGAGAATCCCTTTGTCCACATCATCAAAGCTCTTAGCTGAAAGATATGGGCTAGTATCATAAGCCGCAATACCAAAGAAGTTGTTCTTATCTCTGGCAATTTGACTGCGTCCCCATGCACTTTCAAGAGCACTATGAGCCATCAAGTAAAGGGCATTGACACCATAGCGTTCCTCAGCTTCTTTGAAAGTCGCTCCTTTACCCGCAAGAGGACTATCCTGCAAGTTCATCATCGAATACAGTTTATCCAATTCAGCTGCACTATAATTACTCGGTTCTCTCAAGTTTTTATAGAGGAAAGGATTTTTAATGGTAAAGCCGTCAAAATGCTCACCATCAGTTGAGTAGTACTTCTTACCAATAACCATAGCAGATGTGTGTGGAGCTACTTTGATACTCGTGTAAGGAGAGAGTTCATGGTAGAGGAATTTCCCATCACTAGTATAATGAGGGATAAACTCGCTTCCTTCATCCACTGCTGTCAAATCACTTTGATTCATATAGCCAGACAAGCCAGAAATCGAAACTGCAAGTCGGCCACCTTTTCGCGTCGAGCTATCCAGTGAAACAATACTTCCTTGATTAATGTAACTCAAGATTTCTCCAGATGCACTGTAGACATAGGCTGTGATTGGTTTAACTTTGTAATATTTGGTTTTATCCGCAACATGCCATTTACCTGAGGCATCCAAGGTATGACCATCTACAGTTTCATTTTTTGCCATATAACCGCCTGATTTAAGGTAGTACCATGATTGGTCGGATGAATCGTAGATTAATTCTTTCTCAGCCATCTTTCCATTTGACTTGAGGTAGAACCAGTTATTCTTGTACCATACCCACTCACTCGTAGCCATATAACCACCAGATTTGAGATAGTAGTAACCATTATCCCAGATCCATTCTTTATTGGCATAATTTCCATCAGAGTTGATATAGAACCATGAGTTATAATTCTTGTCAAAGAGCCAACCTTTGCCGGCTTTTACACCACTGCTCGTCACATAACTACGGTCAATCCAAGTTTCCGTAGAGAGGTAGCCGCCTGATTTGAAATGGTAATCCTTGCCTTTGATGGTTTGCCAACCTTTTTCAGCATAGGTTCCATCATCTTTCAAGTAAAACCAAGAGTTATAATTCTTGTCAAAGAGCCATTCCGATTTCAGTTTAGCTCCACTTTTAGCAACATAGAAGCGGTCAATCCAACGTTCAGTAGAAAGATAGCCTCCAAATTTGAAATGGTAATCTTTACCTTTAATCGTTTCCCAGCCTTTTTCGGCATAGCTACCATCAGCTTTCAAGTAAAACCAAGAATCATAATTCTTATCAAAGAGCCATTCCGATTTCAATTTAGCTCCACTTTTAGCAACGTAGAAGCGGTCAATCCAACGTTCAGTAGAAAGATAACCGCCTGATTTGAAATGGTAGTCCTTCCCATCTATAGTTTGCCAGCCATTTTCAGCATAGGTACCATCTTGTTGAATGTAGAACCAACTGCTATAGTTATCATCATAAATCCAACCTTGTTTGACCTTATTACCATTTTCTGACAAATAGTTCTTACCAAGCCAAGTACTTTTCAGCATTTTCCCTTGAGAATTGACATAGTACTGGTCTTCACCTTGAGTGATCCACTCATCCTTGGCCATCTTGCCATCTTCTTTAAGGTAATATTTTTCCTGTCCTTGAGTAATCCACTCGTTTTTAGCTCTCTGACCATCAGCCTTAAGGTAAAGCCAGCTCTGTCCTTCTTGGTCAAAAAGCCACTGGTCCTTGGCCTTGGCACCATTAGCATTGACATAATATTGGTTGACCCAAGTATTTGTAGCCAAGATTCCATTAGCATCAAAATAGTAATCCTTACCATCAACAGTCAGCCAGCCGTTTTCTGCACGTTGTCCATCAGCCTTAAGATAAAACCAATTCTGATACGTTTGGTCAAAGATCCATTGGTTGGTTACTGGTTTTCCATCAGCTTTTAGATAGGTCTTTCCTTGCCAAGTTCCCTCTTCTGCTTTTGCTGCCTCCACTACAGTAAAAAAACACCCCAATAAACCAGCACTTACTAGGGCCACTTTCCATCGTTTCATTTAAATGCTCCAATAACGTTTTCTAAACCCTATTGTAACATAGTTAATAGACGGAAATATTACAAATTGATGAAGATTCTATTTCTTGTTGACAATAAGGAAGACCTAGCTTATCTCAGACTGGCTTTGACTTCCTTACGGAGATCTTCCAAACTGCTAATGCCATATTTGTCCATGACTTTTGGTAGATGTTCGATAATATCAGGACAGGCATAAGGATTGGTAAAGTTGGCTGTTCCAACTCCGATGGCAGACGCTCCAGCCAGATACATTTCTAGTGCAGCCTCTGCCGAATCCACTCCTCCCATTCCAATGATGGGCAGGTCTGTTGTTTGGGCAACTTGTCGGATGAGTTTGAGGGCTACTGGAAAAACTGCTGGGCCAGACATTCCACCCGTTCCATTGGCCAAGATTGGTTTGCGAGTTTTGAGGTTAAAGCGCATACCGACTAGAGTATTGATCATGGTTAAGCCACTTGCCCCTGCATCTTCTGCGGCTTTGGCGACGGTGACAATATCTGTTACACTAGGAGTAAGCTTGACATAGACTGGCACATCAGAGGCTTCCACAGCTGCCTTTACCACTTCATAAGCCAAGTCAGGATCTTGCCCAATCAAAAGTCCATGATTGCCGTGATCCACATTCGGACAAGAGATATTAAGCTCGATAGCTTTTACATTTGCTGCCTTGGAAATTCCTCGAGAAACGGCAGCGTACTCTTGTTTTGAAAAGCCTGCAACATTTGCGATGATAGGAAGCGTAGGATACTCTCTTTCCAGCCAAGGCAATTTCTCAGCTAAAACAACTTCTAAACCTGGATTTTGCAATCCGATTGCATTGAGCATACCAGCAGGTGTTTCTGCCACCCTAGGAGTTGGATTGCCAAAACGGGGTTCTAGAGTCGTTGCCTTGATCATAATAGAGCCTAAAAGGTCCAAATCATAGTACTTGGAATATTCCTGACCAAAACCAAAACAGCCTGATGCTGGAATAATTGGATTTTTCAAATCCAAACCCGGTAGAGAAACTTGTAAACGATTTGTAGTCATGACTTTCTCCTTATAATACAACTGTTCCTGTACGGAAAACAGGACCATCTTCACAGACGCGTTGGCTGACCGTATCACTTTCTGGCACTTTTAGAACGCAGGCATAGCAAGCCCCCATCCCGCAAGCCATACGAGATTCTAGAGATAGATAGGCTCTTGGGTGGTCATGAAATCTTTGATTGATGTACTTCATCATTCCTGGAGCTCCACATGAGTAGACGGCATCAAACTGATTATCTAAATCATTGATGACGACTGACACATTTCCCTTGATACCATAAGAACCATCATCTGTCGTAACAAAGACCTGACCATATTGGGTCAATTCTGTTTCGAGAATCACAGCATCCTTGTTGGCAAAACCGAGGACTGTCACTACTTTCACCCCACGCGCATGCAATTCCTTAGCCACCTCAAGCAAGGGCGGAACACCAATTCCCCCACCAACGAGGAGAACTTGACTCTGATTGTCTAAATCAGACAAGTCAAAACCATTTCCCTGAGGCCCCATCACATCAAGAGTATCTCCCTGACTTAAGGTTGAAAAAATAGCGGTCCCAGCCCCCTCAATCCGATAAATGAGGTGACACTGCTTCTTGATCTTGTCAATAAACGAAATTGAAATAGGACGGCGTAAGAGATGGGCATCATCAGGCACACGCAGATGAAGAAATTGGCCGGCTCGCATGGCTTCAACCATCTCCCCTTCTAGGACTAATTCAAAGATTGCTGGCGCAATTTCCTCTTGTGCGACCACCTTCATGGTTTCCAAACGAATGGCACCCAAACGCTTCTTACATGTGGGATTCATGACTTTTCCTCCTGAAATTTAAGGGGACCAGATAAAGAAAAGGCCTTGCTAATGCAAGGCCTCAGTTGGGTTAGGCTAGAACTCATGCGCACACTTAAAAAGTCTCCACAGAGAGTCCCCTATCCCTTTTATCTGACACCTTGTGAGTCTCTCTGGACTCCCCTTAAAGGTTAAATTTTTATTAGTATACTCTTTCAAAGAAAAAAAGTCAAGTAGAAAACGAACATTCTACTTGACTTCACTGGATTATTTTTCACGAATAACTTCGACCTTGTAGCCATCAGGATCCTTGACAAAGTAATAGTTTGGTTGAGTTCCTGGAAGTCCATTAGACTCTGTAACCTCATAGCCTTTAGCACTATGTTCTTGATGTAGGGCCTCAAGGTCAGGTGTGCTGAGAGCGATATGGGCAAAGCCATCTCCCACCACGTAAGGATCGTGATCGTAGTTATAGGTCAACTCCAACTCGTAGTCATCACCATCAAGTCCTAGATAGACAATCGTGAAGGCATGATCTGGAAAATCTCTGCGACGCAATTCTTTAAATCCAAAAGCATCTTGATAAAATGCGATTGATTTTTCAAGGTTTTCTACTCGCAAACAAGTGTGTAACATTTTTGAAGCCATATATTCTCCTTTATTTTTAAAAAGACTGGGACAATCCTGTTCCAGTCTTATCAATTATTATTTACCAAGTTTTGCTTTAGCTGCATCTGCAAGAGCTGTGAAAGCTGCTG
>CAUVMH010000061.1:0-6989 GCA_963552835.1 uncultured Streptococcus sp.
AAATCAATCACTAACAATTTTCTTTAACAGCTGTTTGACCTGCAATACGTCCAAAAGTAAAGATATCCGTAAGCGAATTTCCTCCTAGACGGTTACCTGCATGGAGTCCACCTGCGACTTCTCCGGCAGCATACAAACCAGGGATAATCTGACCGTTTTCATTCAAAACGTGTGTTGAAGTATCAATCTTGAGTCCACCCATTGTATGGTGAACGGCCGGTTTTCTCGGTGTTGCGTAAAATGGCGCAACCTCACACTTGAGATCGAAACTACCCTTGTTAAATTCAGGGTCGAATCCTGCATCAACATAAGAATTGTACTTCTTGATTGTATCTGCTAACACCTGTGGATCCATACCAATCTGAACAGCCAACTCTTCTATCGTATCTGCACGATAGAGAGTTCCTGCCTTGACTTGGGCATCGATTTTTTCTTGGCTAGTGTTATAGGCAGTTTCCTTGATGCGGTCATCCGCAATCAAGTAGAACAAGCCACCATTATCAATCGCTGCTTGAGACAGCTTGTCCCTGCTACCGTACTCATCTACAAATCGCTTCCCTTGAGTATTTACCATGATGAAGTTAGCTGGAGGAACTTGAAGTCCTGAGAAGAGAGCTCCTGTCACTGGATCGGATACTGGCATCATTTGACTAAAGCCCATACCCACCAAATCTGCACCTACACTTTGACCTAAAAGAATACCATCCCCTGTTACAGCTGGTGTATTAGATGTGGCAATATCATCTGCAATTTCAGTCCAGTAGGTATTATATTTTTGTAGCATCTTGGTATTGGCACCAAATCCTCCAGAAGCCAGAACAACAGCATCTGCATTGACAATGATGGTTTGACCGTTTCGACCTTCTGCTCTGACACCCTTGACAGCCCCGTCTTTTACAAGCAATTCTTTAACTGGAGAATCTGTCAAAATCTTGCCACCATGTTCTAGAACATATTTTTGTAGGACAGATATAAAGGCATACCCCATTGGTTGAACCGGCTTATGACCACGACGCCAAAGGGCTCCAACTGGCATTGTCACTTCGCTACGAACAAATTCAACGCCGATGTCTTCCAACCAGCGAACAGACTCTAAGGCCCGTTCGGTTAATACAGAAACCAAATCATACTGGCCATGAATTTCATTTCCTTGTAAATCTTTTCGTTTCCCACCGATATAGGTTTGGATACGATAGAGCAAGGTAGAGTCAAACAAATAGCTTGGATTCTGCAAATACTGCTCAACCTCAACTTTCAAGGCTCTAAAGTCCTCTAGATATTCTGGGTCAATCGTTGATTCATCTATCGCAATCAATTCTTGAAGCGTATGTGCCTCACCTGGATGAGCTGCGAAGGTTCCTTGCCATGCTGGATCTGGTGCATTCATTGGACCACCTGCACGAACAGTATTTCCTCCAATTGCTGGGAATTTCTCAACAATAATCGGCTTCTTACCAGCTTGTAAGACTGCAGCAGCCGCAGCTAAACCAGCTCCTCCACCTCCAACGATGACAACGTCTGCCTGATAGGTTTTATCTTCTTTATCTAGGGCAGATGGCGCTTTTGAACGCTTGCGTAAAACATCTGGATTTGCACCAGCTTGTTTGACCGCACGCGCAACTCCGTCCAAGACACCATTTGAAGTTACAGAAGCTCCTGACACCGCATCAACATTTAAGGTTTGTCCCTCAATGATTTCTGCTGGGATACGAGTAAAGACAACATCTGCGATTCCTGAAGATTCTCCAGAAGAATCGATTTCAATTTTTTCAATACGGTCCTCAGAAACCGTGACATCCATCGGCAATTTACCATTATGGCCTTCAGTTGTAACATGGTAAGTCCCCGGTTCAAATCGAACTTCTTCAGGAAGATTTAGTTGGTTTGCAACGGATACAAAGCGAAGGAAGCGATAAAAACAACTATCTAGGAAATCTACAGTTCGCTCCTCAATTAAATTTCCATTATCATCAAATGCTCGATGAGCTCGACCAAGTAAAAACTCACTGCCTGGCATAACTGTTGCATTTACTCCAGGAGCATCAAGAATCTGACGAAGATGAAGTTGGGCACGTGAAGAACCTTGAATATCATAGGAAGCTCCTACAATCATTGTCGGCTTTCCGTCTAGTGGATGAATGTTAAAAGACAACCACTCGAGCAAGCTATTCAAACTTGATGGAATCGTATGATTGTGCTCGGGTGTCGAAATAATGACACCATCAACTTCTGAAATAGCTTGATTAAACTTCTGAATAATAGGTGTATCTGTTTGATCATCTGTTTCATTGAACATCGGTACATCTGTTATTTCTAAAATCTCAATATCCGCTTTCTGAGCAAAATGTCTTTTCATAAATTGCAACAAACTACGGTTATAAGATTGTTTGGCATTGGTACCAACAATAGCTACTAATTTCATTGACTCTACTCCTTTCATTAATTCTCTAGGCTTTCAACCATTCTTCCCAGATGAATGATTTTTTTCGATTTGTATCTTCAGGTTTTACTAAAGCTTTTGTTAATTCAACAAAATTTTGAAACTCTGAAAAATGTTCTTCTAGTTCTGCAACCTTTTCAGGATTATTCAAATGACACTCATCATCTAGGACTTGCTCAGAATGACCTAAAAAGAACTCTGTACCAGGCATAACTCTCGCTTTAAGCTCCGGTGCATCTAAAATCTGACGTAAATGTGCCTGCGCTCTAGATGTTCCTAGCAAACCGAGAGAAGCACCTACAATCATAGTTGGTTTATTGATTAAGGCACGACTGGTATAGGCAATCCATTCCAAAGCAGAGGCCAGAGGTGCTGGTATCGTGTGATCGTACTCAGGTGTTGAAATAATCACACCATCTGCAGCAAGAATTTTTTCTGAAAAAGCTTGAACTTCAGCTGGCACTAGCTTTTCCTCAGGTTCGTTAAATGCTGGCAATTGTTTGATTTCCAATACCTCAATGTCGGCTTTATCCGAAAAGTGCCTTTGCATAAATTTCAAGAGTTTCCGATTGGTTGAGCGATCCGAATTGGTTCCAACGATAGCAACTAGTTTCATCTTGGTACCCCTTTCATTTATTTAATCTACTTTCATTATACTACTTTAGAAAATCTTGTAAATCCTTGATAATAAAGACCGTGTTATTCTATCAGATTATCGTACTTTAGTATAAGTTCGTGAAAAAATTAACAAAATATCTTCATAAACTATTGACCACCTTCCTTAACTATGATATATTTTTGATGAAAAAATATACATTTAAGGAGGATGTTTTTATGAAAGAGACATTCAATCGTTGGCGGATTTTAGTCGCATCTACAGCCATTCTTCTTTGCACAGGTGCCGTCTATTCCTTTTCTGTTTTTGCCGGACCACTTAGCAACTCAACAGGTTGGTCCATGTCTGATATTATGTTAGCATTTGCTATCAACTCTGCAATCGGCCCTATCCCCATGATTCTAGGAGGTTATTTAGTTGATAAAGGATATGTAAAATGGACCATTGCCCTCGGCGCTCTCCTATTTGCTAGCGGATTTTACTTAACCGGCTATGCCAATTCACCAGCCATGCTTTATTTGACCTATGGATTAATGGCTGGACTTGGTCAAGGTTTTGCCTATTCAGGTGCCCTCTCCAATTCACTTCGCCTCTTCCCTGATAAACGTGGCTTGGCCTCTGGAATTCTGACAGGCGGCATGGGTTTTGCTGCAGTCATTGCTTCTCCAGTCGCAAGCAGTCTCATTCAACAACAAGATGCCTTCTTTGCCTTTCGGACAATTGGGCTAGTCTATATTCTTGTTATCCTCTGTGCAATTTTCTTTATCAAGGCAGCTCCAAGCGGCTACCAACCATCAGGCTGGAAAGCTCCAGTACAAACTAAGCAAGGACCTACTAATAAAACCTGGAAACAAATGCTACGAAGCCCTCTGTTTTACATTATCATTAGCATGTTCTTTGTCGGCGCCTTTTCTGGTTTGATGATTGCCTCTCAGGCATCGCCAATCGGTCAATCAATGTTTGGACTCTCTGCAGGAACTGCAGCTCTCTATGTTTCTCTCTATTCCATTGCAAACTCTAGTGGTCGTTTTATCTGGGGATCACTCTCTGATAAAATTGGCCGTTCAAAGACCTTATTGATTATCTATTCTGTCATTGTCCTAGCTTTATTCTCTCTAACTATCGTCCCTGGTCAATTCGGCTTCACCTTAGGAATTATAGGACTTGGTATCTGCTTTGGTGGTGTTATGGGGGTCTTCCCATCTATCGTCATGGAAAATTACGGTCCTGCAAATCAGGGAGTCAACTACGGTATCGTCTTCACTGGATATTCTTTAGCAGCATTTTTCGCTCCCAAAGTCGCTGTTCAAATGGCAATGGCTAATAATGGAAATTATAGTGTAGCTTTCTATGTTGCTATCGCTTTGGCCTTCATTGGACTTATGCTTACTATTTTTTATATGAAAAAGAAAGCTTAAATCTAGAAAACTTCCTAGATAAGGAAGTTTTTTTGGTATACTAAAAGTAGTAATAGTATATTGGGAGGATTTACTATGGCAGACCGTTCACGTTTCTTACGAGATAACCCATCTGACTTCCCATATGATTTTGAAAAACAAATCTTATCCAAAAAGTCACCTGACACAATCTATCATTGTCATCCTGAACTAGAGATTATTTACGTTACAAAGGGTTCAGCCATCGTTCATATCAACTCAGAACGCTTTGAAAGTCGTGAAGGAGATATTTTTCTTATCCAACCGACCTCTCTCCATGCTATCTATTCTCACAAAGATCAAGAACTATTTTCTACCAGCTTTCGGATTCATCTAGATTATCTTGGTAGAAGTCAAATTGACAGTTTTAGCCAACGCTATATTCAACCCCTCCACTCTGGCCACTTTTGCCTCACTCCTCGAATATCATCAGGCGATAAAGCCTATGATCAAATTCAATCCTGCCTTCTTTCCCTCTTTTCTATCCTTGAAGAAAAAGGCATATACTACGATCTACTCATAAAGTCTAAACTATACGAATTGCTTCATCTTCTCTTTAAGTATCGATATGTCAATCGACACTATACAGATGATACCTACCAAAAATACCAAAAACTAAAAGAAGTGATTTGCTACCTTGAACAGCACTATGCAGAACCCATTCATATCGAACAACTAGCTGCAACATTTGGATATAGTAAAAATCACTTTATGAGTATTTTCAAGCAACATACTGGAGCCAGTTGTATGGACTACCTGCTCCAGTTACGTCTTGAAAAATCCTGTGAGAAACTCGTCCAAACCAACCTCAGCATTCAAGAAATTGCAAGCCAAGTCGGTTTCACCAACCTTTCAAACTTCAACCGTCAATTTAAGCAGCACTATCACTTAACACCTAGACAGTATCGAAATCAACAACTTAAAAAGAAAACATGATTCTTTCTCCTTAGTCTTTTCTAAGGAGTTTTTTCAAACAAAAAAGCCACCTGATTGGGTGGCTTCTTTAGGGAGATTATTATGAAAAAGAAAAGTTTAGGATTTCATTAAATAAAGTTAGGAGGTCTTTATTTAATGATTATATAATACAAGATGAATCTTAAAGCTAACTTAATTTTTTCTCTGATTTATCATTTTTTTAAAAAATTTTCCAAATGGAATTTTCCTCTCCAAGCCATAAAAAAGCCACCTGATTGGGTGACTTCTTTAGGAGATTATGATGAAAAAGAAAAGTTTAGGATTTCATTAAATAAAGGGTACTCAATGAAAATCGAAATCAGACTAGGCAGATAGACGCAAGCATAACTATAGTTAGCTAAGTCGACTCTAACGAAGGCTGGTGAGATTTTCGAAAAGTATTAGGAGGTCTTTATCTAATAACTATATAATACACGAGGAGACTTAAACTTTACTTAATAAAAAATAATTTTTTATCTTTTTCGATCCACCCAAATCATTCCTGTACAATCATAAGTAGATAAGGTTTCAAATCCTAGAGAACGATAGAATCCCAAGGTTTTTTCTGTCTGTTCGGTCACTAGTTGGACTTGATAGGCATCTTTGAAGTCACCTAAAGCCTCTTTCATCAAGTTGCTACCAATCCCTTGGCGCTGATAGCTAGGCAAAACGAGCAAATCCTGGACAAAAATCGATGAAAAACCATCTCCGACCAAACGAACCAAGCCCACCACGGAATCTCCATCATGTGCCAGATAAATCGCTAATGAGTGAGACAAGGCCTTCTCCAGCATCTGAGGTTGATGGGTATAATTTGTCCAACCGACTGCCTGATAGAGATGCAAAACATCCTCTAGCTTGACAATTTCTTGCTTTCTAATAGTTATCATCTCAATACCTCTCAGAATTCTCTTAAGCTCTTGTACTGCCGTCCATTTTTATCAAAATTTTCAGGAGCCAACCATGTTTCCAAACGAGCTTTAACTTGAGGCCAGTCCTTATCAATCATAGCGAGCCAATCCGTATCCCTCGTGCGCCCCTTATAAACAACTGCCTGGCGGAAGGTTCCTTCATAGATAAAGCCCAAACGTTCCGCAGCTCGTCTTGATGGCAGATTTAGAGCATCGCATTTCCACTCATAGCGACGATAGTTAAGCTCTTCAAAAACATAGCGAGCTAGGAGATATTGAGCCTCTGTCCCTATACGTGTTCCCCTGAGTTCTGGAGAAAAAGTGACAGCTCCCACTTCTATTACTCGGTTATTCTGGTCAATGCGCATGAGAGAAAAAGTTCCCAAAGCCTTACCAGTTGCCTTGTCTATAATCACGTAGTAAAAACGGTCCTTACGAGCCAACATCTGATTTAAGACGGTAACCAGTTCCTCCATATCTGCCACTGGTTCCTGAAAGAGGTAGGTCCACATCTCCCGAGGTGTATCTGGACCATAAACAGCTAGCAAATCCTCTTCATGCTTTTCCACCGAAAGAGCCTCTATCCGAGCGTAGCGCCCTTCTAAGAAATCAATGGAAGGCAATTCACCTGG
>CAUVMH010000062.1:0-6934 GCA_963552835.1 uncultured Streptococcus sp.
AAGTTGCTGTAACAGTTAACGAACGCGGTATTATGATGGAAAATGCTGGTCCTGAATTTGCGGGTCAGTTCTATGACAAGGTTGTGCCGACTGTTATCGAAAAACTGGGCGATTTGCTCCTTGCTCAAGAAGAAATCTCTCACTCATACCCATTTGACTGGCGTACGAAAAAACCAATCATCTGGCGTGCTGTTCCACAGTGGTTTGCCTCAGTTTCAAAATTCCGCCAAGAAATCTTGGACGAAATTGAAAAAGTGAAGTTCCACTCAGAATGGGGTAAAGTGCGTCTTTACAACATGATTCGTGACCGTGGTGACTGGGTAATCTCTCGTCAACGTGCTTGGGGAGTTCCCCTTCCTATCTTCTATGCTGAAGACGGAACGCCAATCATGACAGCTGAAACGATTGAACATGTAGCTCAACTCTTTGAGGAACACGGTTCTATCATCTGGTGGGAACGTGATGCTAAGGACCTCTTGCCAGAAGGATTTACTCATCCAGGTTCACCAAATGGCGAGTTCAAAAAAGAAACAGACATCATGGACGTATGGTTTGACTCAGGTTCATCATGGAATGGAGTAGTGGTCAACCGTCCAGAACTCAAATACCCAGCAGATCTTTACCTTGAAGGTTCTGACCAATACCGTGGTTGGTTTAACTCATCACTTATCACATCTGTTGCCAACCATGGCGTTGCTCCATATAAACAAATCTTGTCACAAGGTTTTGCCCTTGATGGTAAAGGTGAGAAGATGTCTAAATCTCTTGGAAATACCATTGCTCCAAGCGATGTTGAAAAACAATTTGGTGCGGAAATTTTGCGTCTCTGGGTAACAAGTGTGGACTCAAGCAACGACGTGCGTATCTCTATGGATATCTTGAGCCAAGTCTCTGAAACTTACCGTAAGATCCGTAACACTCTTCGCTTCTTGATTGCTAACACATCTGACTTTAACCCAGCTCAAGACGCAGTGGCTTACGATGAGCTTCGTTCCGTTGATAAGTACATGACCATCCGCTTTAACCAGCTTGTCAAGACTATTCGTGATGCTTATGCAAACTTTGAATTCTTGACAATTTACAAGGCCTTGGTGAACTTTATCAACGTTGATTTGTCAGCCTTCTACCTTGATTTTGCTAAAGACGTTGTCTACATCGAAGGTGCCAAATCACTCGAACGCCGTCAAATGCAGACTGTCTTCTATGACATTCTTGTGAAAATCACCAAACTCTTGACACCAATCCTTCCGCACACAGCAGAGGAAATCTGGTCATATCTTGAGTTTGAAGCTGAAGAATTTGTGCAATTGTCTGAATTACCAGAAGCTGAAACTTTTGCCAACCAAGAAGAAATCTTGGATACATGGTCAGCCTTCATGGATTTCCGCGGACAAGCTCAAAAAGCCTTGGAAGAAGCGCGTAATGCAAAAGTTATCGGGAAATCGCTTGAAGCACACTTGACAGTTTATCCAAATGAAGTGGTGAAAACTCTTCTTGGAGCAGTGGATAGCAATGTAGCTCAACTTTTGATCGTGTCAGAATTGACCATCGCTGAAGGTACAGCTCCAGAAGGAGCAGTTAGCTTTGAGGATGTTGCCTTTACAGTTGAACGCGCTGCAGGTGAAGTTTGTGACCGTTGCCGTCGTATCGACCCAACAACAGCAGAACGCAGCTACCATGCAGTTATCTGTGATCACTGTGCAAGCATCGTAGAAGAAAACTTTGCGGATGCGGTCGCAGAAGGATTTGAAGCGAAATAATCAGAAAGAGACTGAGAAAGGTCGCTAAAATCATAAAAACGCATAATATCAAGAGTTCAAGTACCTTGATATTATGCGTTTTATCATGGGAAAATTTACTAGTCCATTTCCTTAAATGAAGTTCTTCCTGGCCTGTCCGTGTAGATAATTAACATAATTAACTATTCAGTTTTCTCATAATTTTATATTTCTACTAATTATAAAGAGACTATAGAACTTAAAATTATTTTTTGAAAATCAATATTTATTATAAAATTTTATAAGATTGTTTAATTTTTAGATGAATTATGATAGAATAATACCTATAAAAATTTTAAGGAGATTATTATGAAAACAAATACACTTGCTCGTGTCAACGCTATTTTTGGTCTTATTTCAGGAATTATATTGCTTTTAGCGCCAGTCATCATGTTTATCATGGCTGTTGGAGCTGCTGCGGCAACTGAAGACGCAGATGTAACAGTTGGGACATTGACAGGGCTCTCAATTATTTTGTCATTAGTTAAAATTGCTGTTTTAGTATTGGGAATTGTGGCTATTGTTTATTATAAAGATGATGAACGTGTTACGAATGCACCTTCTGTTTTGCTCATTGTAGGTGGTGCGGTCGGCTTGATTCCATTTTTAGGATGGGTAGGTGGAATTCTAACCATTATTGGTGGTTCACTTTACTTTGGAACATTGAAAAAATTTGTAATTGAAGAGTAGTAGTTTTCCAATTATTTGGACGGGACTATTTCATCCTCTATCGGGAACAATTATGATAGTACGATAAAGAGAAGACTGCTAAGCTCTTCTCTTTTTAGTTGATTTTAACTAGCTTTTTTGTGAAAAATTGTGTAAAATAGAATAGATAAACGAGGGGAACCTCGAAAAATAAAAGGAGAATCCATCTAATGGTAAAATTGGTTTTTGCTCGCCACGGTGAGTCTGAATGGAACAAAGCTAACCTTTTCACTGGTTGGGCTGATGTTGATTTGTCTGATAAAGGAACACAACAAGCGATTGACGCTGGTAAATTGATCAAAGAAGCTGGTATCGAATTTGACCAAGCTTACACTTCAGTATTGAAACGTGCGATTAAAACAACAAACTTGGCGCTTGAAGCTGCTGACCAACTCTGGGTTCCAGTTGAAAAATCATGGCGCTTGAACGAACGTCACTACGGTGGTTTGACTGGTAAAAACAAGGCTGAAGCTGCTGAACAATTTGGTGATGAGCAAGTTCACATCTGGCGTCGTTCATACGATGTATTGCCTCCTAACATGGACCGTGATGATGAGCACTCAGCTCACACTGACCGTCGTTACGCTTCACTTGACGACTCAGTTATCCCAGATGCTGAAAACTTGAAAGTGACTTTGGAACGTGCCCTTCCATTCTGGGAAGACAAAATCGCTCCAGCACTTAAAGATGGTAAAAACGTATTCGTAGGTGCTCACGGTAACTCAATCCGTGCCCTTGTAAAACACATCAAACACTTGTCAGATGATGAAATCATGGGTGTAGAAATCCCTAACTTCCCACCATTGGTATTCGAATTCGACGAAAAATTGAACGTCGTAAAAGAATACTACCTTGGAAAATAATCTATAAACAGAAAGCCTAGGATTCCTAGGCTTTTTTGTTTTTGCTTCTGGTTTCCAACTAGTTGAAAAAGCGTTATAATGATAACAGGAAGTAATTTGTTTGAGAGAAGGTGTGTCTGATGGCTTATATTGAAATGAAACACAGCTACAAGCGTTACCAAGTTGGGGATACGGAGATTGTGGCTAATCGTGATGTGAATTTTGAAATTGAAAAGGGGGAGCTGGTTATTATCCTTGGCGCTTCAGGTGCTGGAAAATCAACTGTTCTCAATCTCCTAGGAGGTATGGATACCAATGATGAGGGGGAGATTTGGATTGATGGTGCTAATATTGCCAACTATAGTTCGCACCAACGAACAAACTATCGTCGTGAAGATGTAGGTTTTGTTTTTCAATTTTACAATCTGGTCTCCAATCTGACAGCCAAGGAAAATGTGGAACTGGCCTCAGAAATCGTTACAGATGCCTTGGATCCTGAGCAGGTCTTGACAGATGTAGGTCTGGCTCATCGCCTCAATAACTTTCCAGCCCAGCTTTCTGGAGGGGAGCAACAGCGAGTCTCCATTGCACGCGCTGTAGCCAAGAATCCTAAAATTCTCCTCTGTGATGAACCGACGGGTGCCTTGGATTACCAGACAGGGAAGCAAGTCTTGAAGATTCTCCAAGACATGTCTCGTCAAAAAGGGGCAACAGTGATTATCGTGACCCATAATAGCGCGTTAGCTCCTATCGCAGATCGGGTGATTTACATGCGTGATGCTACGGTTAAGAGCGTAACAATCAATGAGCATCCACAGGATATTGATACATTGGAGTATTAGCATGAGAAAAATATACCGAAAAGACCTACTCCAGTCGGTAACTGCTTCTAAGGGGCGTTTTGTTTCTATCTTGACTTTAATGATGCTGGGTTCCCTGGCCCTAGTAGGTCTTAAAGTAGCCAGTCCCAACATGGAACGTACGGCAGAAGATTATCTCCGTAAAGCCAATACCCAGGATCTGGCCGTGATTGCTGATTATGGCTTGGACAAAGAAGACCAAGATGAACTAAAGACCCTTCAAGGAGCAAGTGTTGAGTTTGGCTATATGGCAGACCTAACCGTTGAAAATAGTGAAGAAGCTGTTCGACTTTATTCCAAACCAGAGAGCATTTCAACCTTCCAAGTGACAGAAGGGCGACTGCCAGAAGCTAATGAGGAAATTGCCTTGGCTGATTTCTGGAAAGACCGTTATCAGATTGGAGAGACCATTACCTTTACTAAGAAAGAAGAAAAGACCGTCCTAAAATCCCAAACTTTCACAATTACCGGATTTGTTCAGTCGGGTGAGATCCTTTCTAAAAAAGATTTAGGGAGTGCTAGTAGTGGAAATGGAAGCTTAGCTGGCTACGGAGTGATTTTACCCAGTCAGTTTGATACAGAAGTCTACAGTATTGCGCGTGTGCGCTATGATGATTTAAAAAATCTGGATGCTTTTTCATCAGACTATAAGACCAAACGAACCCAACATCAGGAAGAGTTGCAAGACTTACTTGCTGATAATGGTCAAAAAAGATTGGTAAGTATCAAAACAAATGGGCAAAAGAGCCTGGAAGAGGGGAAAGAACAGCTCCAAACTGCTGAAAGCAACCTTGAAAATGGCAGGAGTCAGTTAGAGCAGGCTGAAAGTCGCTTGAAAACGCAAGAAGAACAAGCGACCGCTCTACCAGAACCACAAAAGAGTCAAGCCAAGGGACAGCTGACAAAAGCTAAGGAAGAACTGGCGACAAAAAAAGAAAAACTGGCTCAGACAGAGAGTGATTTAACTAAGGAAAAAGAGAAGCTAGAACAGCGTCAGAAAGATCTTGATGAACTGGCAGAGCCGAAATACCACGTATACAATCGTCAAACCATGCCAGGTGGTCAAGGTTACCTCATGTACAGCAATGCATCATCAAGCATTCGTTCAGTCGGAAATATCTTTCCAGTGGTGCTTTATATGGTCGCTGCAATGGTGACCTTTACAACGATGACTCGCTTTGTGGATGAAGAGCGTACCAATGCTGGTATTTTCAAGGCCTTGGGTTACCGCAACCGAGATATTGTTGCCAAGTTTGTCCTCTATGGTTTTCTTGCAGGAACTGTGGGAACCATTATAGGAACACTTCTTGGGCATTATCTCCTTGCAGGGGTGATTTCGGATGTTATAACAGCTGGGATGGTCGTTGGGAAAAGTCAGGAGTATTTCTATTGGTCTTATAGTCTTATTGCCCTAGCTTTAAGTTGGGTATCCAGTGTCTTGCCGGCTTATCTGGTAGCGCGAAGGGAATTACACGATGAAGCAGCCCAACTCTTACTTCCCAAACCTCCCGTTAAGGGATCAAAGATTTTGCTGGAACGACTGAGCTTTATTTGGAGTCGTTTGAGTTTTACTCATAAGGTTACGGCAAGAAATATCTTTCGTTATAAGCAACGGATGTTGATGACCATTTTTGGGGTTGCAGGTTCGGTGGCTCTCCTATTTGCAGGTCTTGGCATTCAGTCATCTGTGGGAGGAGTTGTCGAGCGCCAATTTGAACAAATCCAGCAATACCAGATGATTGTAGCGGAAAAGAGCAGTGCGAGTGAGCAAGAAAAAGCAGATTTAGAAAGTGCCTTGCAGGCTGAATCTATCCATGCTTATCAAAAGATTTATTCTAAATCCATTGAAAAAGATTTTAAAGGAAAAGCAGGACCTCAAACCATCACCATGATGGTTACTAGTGGAGAAGACTTCAAGCCTTTTATCGCATTAGAGGAAAATGGCCAAGAGGTGGAGATTACTGCTGGAGCGGTCGTGAGTCAAAAACTAGCTCAACTAGCAAATGTTAAGGTTGGGGACGAGCTGGAGCTTGATGGGAAGGAAATCAAGGTCGCAGCTATTTCTGAAAACTATGTTGGACACTTTGTTTATCTCAACCGAGCGACATACGAACAAGTCTACGGTACCAGTCCACAAGACAATACCTACCTAGTAAAATTAAAAGATCCAACACCTTCCAATACGGAGAAAGAAGCTGCTATCTTTATGGAAAAAGCAGCTGTTTCTGGGGTCGTCCAAAATGCGACGGCCATCCATCTCTTTGAATCCGTGGCTAGTTCGCTCAATAAAACCATGGCCATCCTTGTCCTTGTTTCCGTTTTACTAGCCATTGTCATTCTTTACAATCTCACTAACATCAATGTCGCAGAACGTATCCGTGAACTTTCCACTATTAAGGTTCTTGGTTTCCACAATAAAGAAGTGACCCTTTATATCTACCGTGAGACCATGGTGCTGTCCCTTGTGGGGATTGTTCTCGGTTTGGTAGCTGGCCACTATTTACATCAATTTTTGATTCAAATGATTTCACCTGCCACCATACTCTTTTATCCACAAGTCAGCTGGGAAGTCTATGCGCTTCCAATCGTCGCAGTGACTGTAATCTTAGCCTTATTAGGCCTATTTGTCAATCACCACTTGAGAAAAGTGGATATGCTCGAAGCCCTGAAATCAGTAGAGTAATTCACGGTTTTAAACAGTAAATCAGTTGACAAAGTCCCTGCTTCTTGGTAGAATAAGAACTGT
>CAUVMH010000063.1:0-6822 GCA_963552835.1 uncultured Streptococcus sp.
CGTGAAGTCAATGAGATTTTGCAAAAGAAAGTCCGTGATCCGCGTGTCCAAGGTGTGACGATCACAGATGTTCAGATGCTGGGGGACCTGTCCGTTGCCAAGGTTTACTACACTATTTTGAGTAACCTTGCTTCGGATAACCAAAAAGCTCAGATCGGGCTTGAAAAAGCAACTGGTACCATCAAACGTGAACTTGGTCGCAATTTGAAATTGTACAAAATCCCAGATTTAACCTTCGTCAAAGACGAATCCATCGAATATGGAAACAAGATTGACGAGATGCTACGCAATCTGGATAAGAACTAAAAAAGAGGGGCAACCCCTCTTTTTTGGTGGAGAAATGGCAATAAAAAATACTGGGGGAATCTCTCTAGAGTAAAAATTGTTAAAAGGCTTTATAAAACTCATCTTGTATGATAGTATAGAAATTGGAAAGAGTGAGATGAAATGATTTCTTATCAATAACTAGCTAGTCTGGTATAGCAATCAGCTAGAAACTTCAGTTAGAAAAGGAAAGATAATATGGGATTCATTAAAATTCTAGCCAAGACTTACGGGAATTACTTTTTTGTGATGCAAAGCGTCAAAGTTCTGAAGAACATGAAAAAAGATGACAATGCTCTAGTAGGTTTCGGGAAAGTACTGCTTGCTGACAAGCTGATGGATGTAGCCCAGTGGCTCGCAAAACCAGATGATAAGGGAATAACTTGAAATGAAAGAAACTAGCAGGAACTCCGCTGCTAGTTTTTTAATCTCTTCCCATATGGTATAATATAAGCAGTAAAATCATTTTATACTCAATGAAAATCAAAGAGCAAACTATGAATCTAGCCGCAGGTTGCTCAAAACAGTGTTTTGAAGTTGTGGATAGAACTGACGAAGTCAGTAACCATACCTACGTTAAGGCAACGCTGATGTGGTTTGAAGAGATTTTCGAAGAGTATTAGAACATACACGGAGGTCGTCATGGACAATATCATAGATGTGTCAATTCCCGTTGCAGAAGTGGTGGACAAGCATCCAGAAGTCTTGGAAATCTTAGTGGAGCTCGGTTTTAAACCACTTGCTAATCCCTTGATGCGTAACACAGTCGGTCGCAAAGTATCGCTTAAGCAGGGTTCTAAGCTCGAAGGAACTCCTATGGACAAGATTGTTCGCACACTGGAAGCGAATGGTTATGAAGTGATTGGATTAGACTAATGGCAGATGAACGGATTCATATCTTACGGGATATTTTGTTAGAATTGCACAATGGTGCCTCTCCTGAGTCAGTTCAGGAGCGTTTTGATGCGACCTTTACAGGTGTCTCAGCTATCGAGATTTCCCTCATGGAACACGAGCTGATGAACTCAGACTCAGGTGTCACCTTTGAAGATGTTATGGAGCTCTGTGATGTCCATGCCAATCTTTTTAAAAACGCTATTAAGGGCGTCGAAGTGGAGGATACCGAGCATCCTGGTCACCCAGTTCGCGTCTTCAAGGATGAAAATCTGGCTCTCCGTGCTGCCTTGATTCGCATTCGGAGACTGTTAGATACCTATGAGTCTATGGAAGATGAGGAAATGCTGGCAGAGATGCGCAAGGGTTTGGTCCGTCAAATGGGGCTTTTGGGGCAATTTGACATCCACTATCAGCGCAAGGAAGAGCTTTTCTTTCCTATCATGGAGCGCTATGGACACGATTCACCTCCAAAAGTTATGTGGGGAGTGGATGACCAGATTAGGGAACTCTTTCAAACAGCTCTAACGACAACCAAGTCACTACCAGAAGTGTCGATTTCCACTGTAAAGGAAACTTTCGAAGCTTTTGCGACAGAGTTTGAAAGTATGATTTTCAAGGAAGAGTCCATCCTTCTCATGATTCTCCTTGAGTCTTTCACCCAGGATGACTGGATTCAGATTGCGGAGGAGAGCGATGCCTACGGCTATGCCATTATCCGTCCGTCTGAAAAATGGGTGCCAGAGCGCCAGAGTTTCGTTGAGGAAAAAAGTGCAGAAGAGCCCGTACAACTAGACACGGCTGAAGGTCAAGTTCAGCAAGTTATCGATACACCAGAAGGCCAGTTCACCATTACCTTTACCCCTAAGGAAAAGGAAGCGGTGCTGGACCGCCATAGCCAACAGCCTTTTGGCAATGGCTATCTCTCCGTCGAGCAGGCCAACCTCATCCTCAATCACCTCCCTATGGAGATCACTTTTGTCAATAAAGACGATATTTTCCAGTATTATAATGACAATGCGCCAGCTGATGAGATGATTTTCAAACGGACGCCGTCCCAAGTTGGGCGCAATGTTGAACTCTGCCATCCGCCTAAGTACCTAGAAAAGGTGAAGGCTGTTATGAAAGGTCTTCGTGAAGGTAAAAAGGACAAGTATGAAATGTGGTTCAAGTCAGAGTCGCGAGGCAAGTTTGTCCACATCACCTACGCTGCGGTACACGATGAAAACGGAGAATTCCAAGGCGTGTTGGAGTATGTTCAGGATATCCAGCCCTACCGAGAGATTGATACGGACTATTTCCGTGGATTAGAATAAGGAGAATCAATGAGTTACGAACAGGAATTTATGAAGGAATTCGAAGCCTGGGTCAATACCCAGATCATGATCAACGACATGGCGCACAAGGAAAGTCAAAAAGTCTACGAAGAAGACCAAGACGAGCGTGCCAAAGATGCCATGATTCGCTACGAGAGCCGTTTGGATGCCTACCAGTTCTTGCTTGGTAAGTTTGAAAATTTCAAGGCAGGCAAGGGATTCCATGATTTACCAGAAGGCTTGTTTGGTGAGCGAAACTATTAAAATACAGATACTTTCTTGATTTTTTCCCAAAATCTTGATAGAATATCTTTATTAAATCCTTGTCAGAGCAGGGATTTTTTATTGAAAGGATTTTATCATGTCAAAGAAACTCCAACGTAAAAAACAATTGCGAAATAGCCTTCGTCGTTCAGGTGCCTTTTCAAATACGGTGACCAAGGTTGTAGAAGAGACCAAGAAAGTCGTGAAACACGCAGAAAAGTCTGCCAGCGAAGCAGGAAAAGTTGTCTCTAAAAAAGTGGAACAAGCAGTAGAAGCGACTAAGGAACAAGCTCAAAAAGTGGCGAATTCAGTAGAAGATTTCGCAGCTACTTTGGGTGGTCTCTCAGTAGATCGCGCTAAGACTTTCTATGATGAAGGCATCAAGTCAGCTTCTGACTTCAAAAACTGGACTGAAAAAGAACTCCTTGCCTTGAAAGGAATCGGCCCAGCTACGATTAAGAAATTAAAAGAACACGGAATCAGTTTCAAGTAATCTTTCTTGAGCCTTGCATTTCCGTGAAAAACTTGTTACAATAAAGCCATTAGAGGTGTTTTGAATCCCACATTTTACAGAAAGTGGCGGAGCTGAGAAGTCCACAAATGTGTCAAAACTGGTTGCTGATGAAGAAAAATGAAATAAAAGTGTCTTTGTATATCCTTCAAAGACAAGAGTTGCGGGCGCTGCCCGAAATTGGGTGGTACCGCGGATAAACACATTCGTCCCTGTCATGTAGATGGCAGGGGCATTTTTTTATGGAAAGCGAGGGAGAAGGATGACAAGAGCAGCATTACCAGAACGATTAGAAACGGAGCGCCTCGTCTTACGAATCCGTACAGTAGCTGATGCCGAGGATATCCTTGCCTACGCTAGTCTGCCAGAGGTTGCCTATCCAGCAGGCTTTCCACCCGTCAAGAGCTTGGAAGATGAGATTTATTACCTAGAGCATATCCTTCCTGAGCGCAATGAAAAGGAAAATCTCCCAGCTGGTTACGGCATTGTGGTCAAAGGGACCAATACCATCATCGGCTCTGTTGACTTCAATCACCGCCATGAAGATGATGTTCTTGAGATTGGCTATACCTTGCACCCAGACTATTGGGGTCGAGGTTATGTACCAGAAGCAGCGCAAACTTTGATTGACCTAGGCTTTAAAAATTTGGGTCTTCACAAGATAGAGCTTGTTTGTTTCAGCCATAATCTCCAAAGTCAACGAGTCGCAGAAAAACTTGGATTTACTCTTGAAGCTCGCATAAGGGATCGCAAAGATGCCCAAGGCAACCGCTGTGACAGTTTGATATATGGCTTGCTGAGGAGCGAGTGGGAGGAATAAGATGAGCGATGTAAAAGAGGAAGTAAGCTCTTTATCTGAGGAACAGTTATGTCAAATTGATGTGGAGTATGCTGAATTAAATGATAATGATATTATCGAGCGATTAGCTTATTTAGAAATTAACAACAATGAAAAACGTATTGTCATCTCTGATATTGAACCAACCAAGGAAATAATGTCAGTCTCGAACCAAATTTTTGAGATTCAAAAGGATTTTCAAAAAATTAAGAATATGTTCGAATTGTTTATTTCAGATGTCTCGGATTTTTTAAGTATTAAGAATAAACTTGAGTCAAAGGAATTGAAAATTGAAGAGGCAGACGTGAATCTTTTCATGATTCATTTATTATCCAGTGGAAAATTGTTTGTCGATTTTAATGAAAATCAAATCAAACAAAAATATTCCCAGGATAGTGAGGAATTTGATTGTATACATAGTTTCGCAAGCTATCAGTATGATACGAACTTTGCTTATCGATTTTGTCATTCTTTGAGAAATTATTCGCAACATATTGACTTACCAATAAATGAAGTAAAAGCTGTTAGCCCAGATGATGAGACTGTTACAATAGATTTCTATATTGATTTAGATTATCTTTTAAATTCCAACTTTAAATGGAAAAAATTGAAAATGGAATTGATAGAACTAAACAGAAAAACATCTAAGATTGACGCTATAGATCTAGTGAAAGAATACTTTAATGCTATCACAGAGCTCTATGGTAATTATAACAAGTTGTTTTTAAAGCTAAACCATAATACATTAGTAGATATTAAATCAAAGTTGGAATCATTAAAATTGAAACACTCTAGGTATTATATTTCAAAGATAAGCAAGTATGATCTCAAATATAATCCTGGAAATTATACTATGTCACCACTTGCAGCATTTGCTGAAATTGAAGATATTTATATTGAACTTTCAAAAATTGGTTTGGTTAAAATTATCAATAAAAGTAATTAAAGGAGCACACATATGTCTAAAGAACTTTCACCTAAATACAATCCAGCCGAGGTTGAGGCTGGTCGTTACCAAAAATGGCTTGATGAAGATGTTTTCAAGCCTTCAGGAGATAAAAAGGCTAAGCCTTACTCTATCGTGATTCCACCACCAAACGTAACTGGTAAACTTCACCTTGGTCACGCTTGGGACACGACTCTTCAGGATATCATCATCCGTCAAAAACGCATGCAAGGTTTTGATACGCTTTGGCTGCCAGGGATGGATCACGCGGGGATTGCGACTCAGGCTAAGGTCGAGGAGCGCTTGCGTGGTGAAGGAATTAGCCGTTATGACCTAGGTCGTGAATCTTTCTTGACGAAGGTCTGGGAATGGAAAGACGAGTATGCAACAACCATCAAGGAACAATGGGGCAAGATGGGGCTCTCTGTAGACTACTCTCGTGAGCGTTTCACGCTTGACGAAGGTTTGTCAAAAGCGGTTCGCAAGGTTTTTGTCGAGCTTTACAAGAAAGGCTGGATATACCGTGGTGAGTTTATCATCAACTGGGACCCAGCTGCTCGCACAGCTCTTTCTGATATCGAGGTTATCCATAAGGACGTCGAAGGTGCCTTCTACCACATGAACTACATGCTGGAAGACGGCTCACGCGCTCTTGAAGTAGCGACAACTCGTCCTGAGACCATGTTTGGGGACGTTGCCGTTGCCGTCAATCCAGCAGACCCACGCTACAAGGACTTGATTGGTCAAAACGTCATCCTTCCAATCGCTAATAAACTCATCCCAATCGTTGCGGACGAACATGCAGATCCTGAGTTTGGTACTGGTGTTGTAAAAATCACACCTGCCCATGATCCAAACGACTTTTTGGTTGGTCAACGCCACAACTTGCCGCAAGTCAACGTCATGAACGACGACGGTACTATGAATGAGCTTGCCTTTGAATTTGCGGGTATGGACCGATTTGAAGCTCGTAAGGCAGTCGTTGCCAAGTTGGAAGAAATCGGTGCCCTTGTTAAAATCGAAAAACGTGTCCACAGTGTTGGTCACTCAGAGCGTACAGGTGTTGTGGTTGAACCACGCTTGTCTACGCAATGGTTCGTCAAGATGGACCAATTGGCGAAAAACGCCATTGCCAACCAAGATACAGAAGACAAGGTTGAATTCTACCCACCTCGTTTCAACGATACCTTCCTTCAATGGATGGAAAATGTCCATGACTGGGTAATCTCTCGTCAGCTTTGGTGGGGTCACCAAATCCCTGCTTGGTACAATGCTGAGGGTGAAATGTACGTCGGCGAAGAAGCTCCAGAAGGTGACGGATGGACTCAGGACGAAGACGTCTTGGACACTTGGTTCAGTTCTGCCCTTTGGCCCTTCTCAACTATGGGCTGGCCTGATGTTGACTCAGAAGACTTCAAACGTTACTTCCCAACTTCAACCTTGGTAACAGGTTACGATATCATCTTCTTCTGGGTGTCTCGTATGATCTTCCAATCCTTGGAATTCACTGGCCGTCAGCCATTCCAAAACGTCCTTATCCACGGTCTTATCCGTGACGAGCAAGGCCGCAAGATGTCTAAATCTCTTGGTAACGGGATTGACCCGATGGATGTCATCGAGAAATATGGTGCCGATGCCCTTCGTTGGTTCCTTTCAAACGGTTCTGCACCAGGACAAGACGTGCGCTTCTCTTACGAGAAAATGGATGCTTCATGGAACTTCATTAACA
>CAUVMH010000064.1:0-6745 GCA_963552835.1 uncultured Streptococcus sp.
TCGGTGCTATCATGGCTAAATACATCTTGGAAGCTCATAAGAGTGCTGGAACTCTTCCTGAAAATGCTGCTCTCTGCAAATCTATCGTATCAACTGACTTGGTAACGAAGATTGCTGAAAGCTACGGCGCAACCATGTTCAACGTTTTGACTGGTTTCAAATTCATCGCAGAGAAAATCCAAGAGTTTGAAGAAAAACACAATCACACTTACATGATGGGATTTGAAGAAAGCTTCGGTTACTTGATTAAACCATTCGTACGTGATAAAGACGCTATCCAAGCCGTTCTTGTCGTTGCTGAACTTGCCGCCTACTACCGTTCACGTGGTTTGACACTTGCTGATGGTATCGAAGAAATCTACAAAGAATACGGCTACTACGCTGAAAAGACCATCTCTGTTACCCTTTCTGGTGTCGATGGTGCAGAACAAATCAAAGCAATCATGGCTAAATTCCGTAACAATGCTCCGAAAGAATGGAACGCTACAGCTATCACTGTTGTAGAAGACTTCAAAGCTCAAACTGCTACTGCTGCTGATGGTACTGTGACAACTTTGACTACTCCTCCAAGTGATGTGTTGAAATATACACTTGCTGACGGTTCATGGATTGCAGTTCGCCCTTCGGGTACAGAACCAAAAATCAAGTTCTACATTGCCGTTGTTGGTGAAAGCAACGAAGATTCACAAGCTAAGATTGCTAACATCGAAACGGAAATCAATGCGTTTGTGAAATAACACTCTATAAAGATGAGATAAACTAGTCTCATCTTTTTTTTGTATCAAATCTAAGCAATTTTAGGAACTTTGTGGCATACTAGACATATCAATGAAAGCGAGGTAAACTCATGGAACAATTTTTAGAAAATATTAAAGATCTTGAAGTCACAACTGTTGCCCGTGCTCAAGAAGCACTTGATAATAAAGAAACTGCAACCTTCTTCATCGGTCGTAAAACTTGCCCTTACTGCCGTAAATTTGCTGGTACATTGGCAGGTGTCGTATCTGAAACCAAAGCCCACATCTACTTCATCAACAGTGAAGAACCAAGCCAACTCAATGAATTGCAAGAATTCCGCTCACGTTATGGAATCCCAACCGTACCAGGCTTTGTCCACATCTCTGATGGACAAATCAATGTCCGTTGTGACTCTTCCATGTCCGCACAAGAAATCAAGGAATTTGCTGGATTGTAAAAAATATAAAAAAGAAGGCACTCGCCTTCTTTTTTATATATCTGTCAATGGTGTTGCAGTATCTGGGGAAGTGTCGTAAACTTTAAAGTCTACTCCTACTCCCAGATCAGCTTGTGCTAGCTGGTTAACCATGGTCATATGAGCCAGCTCCTTGATATTGTTCTCTTTGGACAAATGCCCGAGGTAGATTTTCTTGGTTCGATTTCCCATTGCACGAATCATGGCCTCAGCACCATCCTCGTTAGAGAGGTGACCGAGATCCGATAGAATTCTCTGTTTGAGACGCCAAGCGTAAGATCCTGCTCGCAAGATTTCTACGTCGTGATTGGACTCGATGAGATAACCGTCTGCATTTTCGACAATTCCTGCCATACGGTCACTGACGTAACCTGTATCGGTCAGCATGACAAAGCTCTTGTCGTCTTTCATAAAGCGGTAAAACTGGGGTGCTACCGCATCATGGCTAACCCCAAAACTCTCAATATCAATATCGCCAAAGGTTTTGGTTTTACCCATTTCAAAAATATGCTTCTGCGATGAATCCACCTTACCGAGGTACTTGCTATTTTCCATAGCCTGCCAAGTCTTTTCATTGGCGTAAAGATCCATGCCATATTTGCGAGCTAAGACACCGACTCCATGGATATGATCTGAATGTTCATGCGTAATCAAAATCGCATCCAAATCTTCTGGCTTACGATTGATTTCGCTCAAAAGACTGGTGATTTTCTTACCAGACAAGCCTGCATCCACTAAGATTTTCTTTTTTGGAGTTTCCAGATAAAAGGAATTTCCACTGGAACCTGATGCTAAAATACTGTATTTAAAGCCTTTTTCACTCATTCTAGTCTTCTATTTCGTCCTCCCATATTTCTTCTTTTACGGCATCCTTATCATAAGGGAGCACTATGGTAAAGGTTGAGCCCTTACCGTATTCGCTTTTTGCCCAAATAAAACCATTGTGTTGTTTGATGATTTCTTTCGCGATAGCCAGACCCAAACCAGTCCCACCTTGAGCACGACTTCTTGCGCGATCCACACGGTAAAAGCGGTCAAAAATCCTAGGCAAATCTTGTTTTGGAATCCCAAGACCCTGGTCAGAAATTGATAAAATCATCTGGTCATCCGTGGTTTTCATGCTAACCGTAATCTTCCCACCATCTGGTGAATACTTGATGGCATTGTTAAGAATATTATCAATCACCTGGGTCATCTTATCCGTATCAATCTCAATCCAAACTGAAGTTATTGGATAATCTCTCACTAGCTCATATTTTTTCTCTTCATCCTGATTTCTCATCTTATCAAAACGGTTGAGGATGAAGGTGATAAAGGCTGTAAAGTTAATCAACTCTATATCCAGTTTAGTAGTCGCATTGTCAATACGAGATAGATGCAAGAGATCTGTCACCATACGCATCATACGGTTGGTTTCATCGAGTGAAACCTTAATAAAATCAGGGGCGACAGGATCATACAGAGCTCCCTCATCCAAGGCTTCGAGATAAGATTTAACACTGGTCAAAGGAGTACGCAACTCATGACTGACGTTTGAAACAAAGAGTCTTCGCTCACGCTCTTCCTTCTCTTGCTCGGTCGTATCATGTAAAACGGCAACCAAACCAGAGATGAAACCTGACTCACGGCGGACAAGGGCAAAACGTACACGAAGGCTCAAATATTCTCCATTAGCATCCTGAGAATCAATCGTCAACTCAGGTATCTGTGTAATCAGGTCACGCAGTTCATATTCATCTTCTATCTTTAGTAATTCGAGAATGCTTTTATTAAGAACCTCTTCTTTCTGCACACCTAGCTGTTTTTTTGCCATATCGTTGATCATAGTAATCTGGCCACGGCGATTGGTCGCAAGGACACCATCTGTCATATAGGAAAGAATGCTATGCAGCCTTTTACTCTCTTGTTCCAAATTTTCTTGAGTCAAACGAATAACTTCTGACAAATCATTCAGATTATTGGTGATGTTGGTGATCTCTGTACTACCCTGCAAGTCCAAAACTTGAGAATAGTCACCTGCAATTAAGTCCTTAACCTTCTGATTTATCTCTTTTAACCGGATATTATCCCGACGGTTTTCCAGCAACAACAAGGTCACAACTAGGATAAAGCCAAGTAAAATCAGGATAAAGATAAAATCACTGGTCAGAATAGTTTGTCTAATATCTTCAATCATTATTTTTCATATAGTAGCCGACACCACGACGTGTGAGGATATACTCTGGACGGCTTGGTGTGTCTTCAATTTTTTCACGCAAACGTCGGATAGTCACGTCCACTGTACGAACATCACCAAAATAGTCATACCCCCATACAGTCTCAAGCAAGTGTTCACGCGTAATCACTTGACCAATATGAGATGCCAAGTGATATAAGAGTTCAAACTCACGGTGGGTCAAATCTAATTCCTCACCATATTTCTTAGCCACGTAAGCATCTGGAACGATTTCCAAATCACCAATTTGTAAGGGCTGCGTCTTCTTCTCATCAGACTCTTGGCTATCTACTGAAGCAAGATCTGTACGACGAAGTAAAGCTTTCACACGGGCTTGCAACTCACGGTTTGAGAAGGGCTTTGTGACATAATCATCTGCACCTAACTCCAAACCAATAACTTTGTCAAACTCACTATCCTTAGCTGAGAGCATAATGATAGGAACACTACTGGTCTTACGAATGGCTTTGGCTACTTCTAAACCATCGATTTCAGGTAGCATCAAGTCTAGAACAATAATATCTGGTTGCTCCGCCTCAAATAGTTCGATGGCTTCTCTACCGTTAAAGGCTGTTACAACCTCATAGCCTTCCTTGGTCATATTGAACTTAATAATATCTGAGATTGGTTTCTCATCATCTACAACTAATATTTTTTTCATATGTTCACCTTTTCTCTATCTATTATAACAAAAAAATGTAAAGAAGGCACAAATGGCTACTATCGGCCCTAATCTTCAAGAACTGTTTTATAAGCCTGCCAAATCTTTTGTTGAGGTTTAGCAAATGGATAATCAGAAAATTCCTGAGGAGAAACCCAGCGAATTTCTCTGTCATCAAACTGTTTCGAATCTGTCACCTGACCCGCTAGGATTTGAATATGCCATTTACGATGACTAAATACATGCTTGACCTGATCAAATGCTTGATGGGACCAATCAACTTCTAAATCATAATCCTGCTCAAAACTTTCTTGGGGTGTTGGACCGAAAGTAACGCCTTTTTCAGCAACCTGAGCAAACAGATTCAGCTGTTCCTCTTCCTGTGAGAACTCCTCTACTTCTATCAAGGGGAAATGCCAAAATCCAGCAAGGAGTTTCTCGCTTTCGTTTTTCTCAAGTAGGTATTGCCCTCGATCATTGCGCACAACCAAAGCCTTGAGATAGATTGGAAGAGGCTTTTTCTTGGGTTCTTTTATCGGATATCGATCCATGGTTCCATTCTGATAGGCTGCGCTAAATTCCTTAACAGGACTTTCTTCTGGTCGAGGATTAACTGGAGCCTCTATGTCAGAGCCTAAATCCATCAAAGCTTGGTTAAAGTCACCCGGTCGTTCTGGATCAATCAAGATTTCCATCATAGCTTGGAAGATCTTTCGATTGCTGGGAACTCCGATATCATGATTGACCTCAAACAAGCGAGACAAAACTCGCATGACATTGCCATCAACTGCTGACTCAGGTAGATTAAAAGCGATACTGGAAATAGCTCCCGCAGTATAGGGACCAATCCCTTTTAAACTAGAAATTCCTTCATAGGTGTTTGGAAACTCCCCTCCAAAGTCAGCCATAATCTGCTGGGCTGCAGTCTGCATATTACGAACTCTGGAGTAATAGCCCAATCCCTCCCAAGCCTTCAACAAACGCTCTTCAGGCGCATTCGCCAAACTTTCTACAGTTGGAAACCAGTCCAAGAATCGTTCATAGTAGGGAATGACTGTATCAACCCTAGTCTGTTGGAGCATAATTTCAGAAACCCAGATATGATAAGGATTTTTACTTCTACGCCATGGTAAATCCCGTTTGTTTTCATCGTACCAGTTGAGGAGTTTCTCACGGAAAGAGGAAATCTTCTCCTCCGGCCACATGTCAACACCGTATTCTTTCAAATCTAACATATATCTAGTATAACATAGAAGCTTCTAACTGTCCTTTTCTTAGCGCTAAAAAGCCTCTTTCCATGGGAAAGAGGACTAAATCTTATTGATGAACTGCTTGAGCTGCTGTGATAAGGGTCAACTTGTAAACATCATCTGCATTACATCCACGAGAAAGGTCGTTAACAGGTTTGTTCAAACCTTGCAGAACTGGACCTACAGCCGCAAAACCACCGAGACGTTCTGCAATCTTGTAGCCAATATTTCCTGCTTCGATACCAGGGAAGATAAAGACAGTTGCTTGCCCAGCAACGTTACTTCCTGGAGCTTTCAATGCTGCAGTTTCAGGGTGGAAGGCTGCATCAAATTGCAACTCACCATCAATCTCAAGGTCTGGACGCAAATCATGAGCGATTTTAGTCGCTTCAACAACCTTATCAACGCTTGCACCAAAGCCTGAACCTTTAGTAGAATAGCTTAGCATGGCAATTTTAGGCTCGATACCAAACATCTTAGCTGTGATTGCTGAATTGATCGCAATTTCAGCCAAGGCTTCTGCATCTGGATTGATATTAATGGCACAGTCTCCAAATAGGTAACGTTCTGTACCACGTACCATAAGGAAGGCACCTGAAGTACGAGTAACATTTGGACGTGTTTTGATAATTTGTAGGGCTGGGCGAACTGTTGAGGCAGTTGAGTGAATAGCTCCTGATACCATACCGTCAACCAAGCCCGAGTATACTAACATAACACCAAAGTAGTTAACATCTTCAACCAAAACTTTGCGCGCTTCTTCTTCAGTCATTTTGCCCTTACGACGCTCTACTAAAGCAGCAACCATTTCTTCAAATTGAGGATAGTGTTGGGGATCAATTACTTCATAACCATCCATGATCCCTTCTATTTCAAGATAAATTTTGATTTTTTCTGGGTTTCCAAGCAAAACAGGAATTACTTCTGTTTCTTTTACCAAGCGTTTTGTTGCTTGAAGAATACGTGGCTCTTCCCCTTCAGGGAGAACGATACGAGCATTTTTGCCAACCAGGTTGGCTTTGAGATTTTCAAAAACTTCCATGAGTTTTCTCCTTTAAGAAAATAAATTATACTCCAAATAGTGTTTAAAGAGTATTAGTTGATAACTGAGTTATAAGATTGCTGAAATCATCCGGTAAGGGGCTTTCTAGTTGCAAATCTTGCTCTAGAAAAGGATGATAAAAAGATAAATAATGACAATGCAGAGCCTGACGTTGAATCCCATCGTCTAAGCTTCCTCCATAGAGATCGTCTCCCAACAAAGGAAAGCCGATATGAGAAAAATGCACTCGAATCTGATGAGTTCGTCCAGTATGCAGGCGAATATCAACTAGGTGAATATCTCCATAAGACGCTACAACTTTGTAAGACGTATGAGCGTATTTCCCACCTTTGGCAACCCGTCT
>CAUVMH010000065.1:0-6655 GCA_963552835.1 uncultured Streptococcus sp.
CAGCACAATAGAGAATAGCATTAATAGATATAAAAACACATCAGGAGAGATAGTTCCAGACTACCTAACATCTAGTTTTCAACTATTCCTTACAAACTTTCTAGCCAGGCTTCATCTCGAACCTCGATACCAAGTTCTTGCGCTTTTTGGAGCTTGCTTCCTGCATCTGCTCCTGCTATGACAAGGTTCGTTTTCTTAGAAACACTACCTGTGACTTTGGCACCAAGACTTTCGAGTTTACTTTTGGCTTCAGAACGTGTGAGACGTTCCAATTTCCCCGTTAGCACAACGGTCAAACCTGACAAGGCCGCATCTGCTACTACTGTCTGCCCTTTGTAGTCCAAATTGACTCCAGCTTCTTTCAACTCGTCTAAGAGAATCTTCGATCCTTCGGTAGCAAAATAAGTCTGAAGACTTTGGGCAATTACACTACCTAAGCTTTCGATACTTGCTACTTCCTCTGGGTCTGCTTGGGCTAGATTTTCAATAGAGTGGAAGTGTTGGAGCAAGAGCTGACTAGCCTTGCTTCCGACATGGCGTATTCCCAGACCAAACAAGAGCTTTTCAGCAGAGTTTTCCTTTGATGCTTGAATAGCCTGATAAAGTTTAGAAGCAGACTTTTCCTTGACGCCCTCTAAAAGGAGGAAATCATCTTCTTTCAAACGGTAAATATCTGCCACATCCTTGACTAAATTGGCAGCAAAAAGCTTTTCAACAATAGATGGACCAAGTCCTGTAATATTCATGGCATCTCGAGAGGCAAAGTGAATCAAACCTTCCTTGATTTGGGCAGGGCATCGTGGATTGATACAACGAAGAGCCACTTCATCTTCAAAATGAAGCAACTGGCTGTCACAACTTGGACAATTAGTCGGAATATCTAGTTTTTCTTCAGAAACACGCTTAGACTCTACCACACGCAAAACAGCAGGAATAATGTCTCCAGCCTTATAAACGATAACCGTATCATCTTTGCGGATATCTTTTTCAGCAATATAATCTACATTGTGCAGTGTTGCACGGCTAACAGTTGTCCCAGCAAGCTGAACAGGTGTTAGATTTGCAGTCGGAGTCACAACACCCGTACGGCCTACCGTCCAGTCAACTGAAAGGAGCTGGGCTTCTTTTTCTTCAGCGGGAAATTTATAGGCGACTGCCCACTTGGGCGCTTTAACGGTAAAGCCAAGCTCTTCTTGACCTGCAAGGTCATTGACCTTGATTACCACTCCATCAATGTCATAAGGTAAATTGTCCCGTTCTTGTCCAACTTCTTGGATGAAATTCCATATCTCATCCATGCTTTCAGCCAGAATTCGCTTAGAATTAACCACAAATCCAAGCTGTTCAAGATGCTTCAAGACCTTTTCTTGGCTATCACGAGTAGAAGGGCTTGCTTCTTGATAGAGGAAAGTCGCAAGATTACGCTTGGCCACTACTGCTGTATCCAACTGACGGAGGGTTCCTGCAGCTGCGTTACGAGGATTAGCAAATTCAGGCTCTCCATTTTCTTGGCGAGCTTGGTTGACTTGATCAAATGAAGCGCGTGGCATGTAACACTCTCCACGGACAGTGATATCAAGTTCTTCTGGCAAGGTCAAAGGAATGTCCTTGACGCGCTTGAGATTTTCGGTGATATTTTCACCAACAGAACCATCCCCACGTGTCGCACCTACTACCAAAATCCCCTTTTCATAGGTAAGAGAGATAGACAAACCATCGATTTTCAGCTCGCAAATATAGGTCGGTTGGGGTAATTCCTTTCGCACACGCGCATCAAAAGCTTCTAACTCTTCACGTGAAAAAGCATCCTGCAAACTATAAAGAGGATACTGATGACTGTATTTTTCAAAACCATCTAAAACCTTACCACCAACACGATGAGTTGGACTGTCCGCTAAAACTTGATCTGGATAGGCAGCTTCCAATTCGACCAACTCTCGGTAGAGGCGATCATACTCGCTATCTGAAACCGAAGGATTGTCACTCGTATAGTACTCGGTCGCATAGCGGTTAAGTAAGGCAACTAACTCATTCATTCTTTCATTCATAAAACTATTCTACCATAAATCAAGCCCTCCTCACAATAGAGAAGGGCTGAAAAATGGATTGTAGGGAAATATTTTCTAAAAAAGAGAAATTATAACTCTTTTTTAAAATGACTTCGCACATAAACGAGGGATAAACAAGACAGGGCAATAACCCCGCTTCCAATTATCAAAAAAGAAGAGAGATGAACACTTGGCAGCACCGTCATAAAGCCTTTTGCAATCGGCATAAATAGGATGGCTAAGGTAAAAATTGTACTTAGCACTCTCCCTAAGTATTCCCCCTCAACCTTGGTTTGCACCTGAGTAAAAAAGTGAATATTAAAAATCGTCATAAACAGTTCACAGACTAAATTTCCAGAAAAGGAAAGAAAAGTTGGCAGTGGTAATCCCATCATAAAAACTCCAACTCCAGTCAAAGCCAATAGAATCAAAAGATTATAAACACTTGCCTTTATTTTACTAGCTAGAAGAGCTCCGATAATCGAACCAATAGCGCCCATAGTCAAAATACTCGCATAAGCTCCTTCTACCCCGTATAGTCGATTTGAAAAAGGGAGGAGAAATTCAAAAGCTGCAAAAAAGAAATTAACACTGGAAGCTACTAACAAGAGGAAAAAGATCTCTTGCTGGCTCCAAATATAGCTAATTCCTTCTTTCATATCAGCAAAAATATTTTTCCAGCTGAAAGTCTTTTTCTCTTGTTCCTGAGTCTCTTTTTTGGGGAGGAAAGCTACTAAGGTAAATGCAATGAAAAAACTAATGGCATCTAAAACAAGCGTCATATGGAGACTGGCAAATTGTAAAACGAGGAAAGAAAGCACAGGGGAGCTAACACCTACAACCTGCAAAACGAGCTCTAAGCGAGCATTGTAGGTCACAATCTCGTCTTTTTCTACAACTTCAGTTATAATGGCTTTGTTGGCTGTACGAGAAAATGCAAAGGCAACCGCCTGAACAATATTTGCGAAGATCAGAGCAGCAATCATCAAGCTATCATTTCTGATGAAAGAAATAGCCAAACAGAGAATGCCACAAATCAAGTCCGTCATCATCAAAATTTTGCGACGCGAAAAGCGGTCTGAAATCACTCCGCCAAAGGGATTGACTAGAATGGATGTGACGAGTTCAGAAATCTGATAAATCCCAAGAACAGTCTGTCCTATCGTTCCCATTGATGCCAGCCAAACACTGTTTCCATAATCATAGAGCATATTTCCTATCTTATTAATCGCACCACGACTAATCAACTGGATTGCATGTCGATTCATATAAAAAGCTCCTCTCAAATTTTGAAACTATTGTATCAAAACTGAAAGGACTCTCTTCGTTTTTCCCTTATTTGGGAAATTTAAGCATTTACAAATTTTTCATAATGTTCCTGATAGTAAGCCACTTGCTCTGGAAGTCCAAGCACATCAAAAATATGCATGGCTTCCTGCATCTGACTACAACCTTCTTCTTTCAAGTCTCTTTGGTAAAAAGCGAAACCTTTGAGATAATGGAAGATATTGCGCTCATAAAGCTTGATACCATTTCCAATCAACTTCTCTACATAGCCCTCAAAATAGTCCGCATCCGTAAAGGAACGGCTTTCCAAACAATGCTGGTAACAGTTAAGAGCTAAAATCAAAACGAGTTTACGATGCCGTCCAATTTCTTTGTAGTACTCTTCCCGATCCATGACTTCTCTGCCAATCCGAGCTACATAGTCCACATTGTAGAAAGTATAGAGATTCCCGAAAAGAATCAACTCATACATAGTCCATTCTTCTGTTTGAAAAAGATAATCTGCTACTTTTTCCAAATCACTCTGACTCATCGTGTAACGAGCATCTCTTTGACAAATCAGACCTTGTAGCAGAATCCAATTCAGCTCAAAATAGAGGGGATTGGTCGAACTCTTCGCTTTCTTAATCTGTTCCTTTTGAAGCTTTTGAAAACCAGCAATATCATTTGAGTAGTAAAGCGGAATAATCTGTGCCATTAAGGCAACATGTTCATGATTTTGAAAATCCCTAGCCTTGTCCATGAAATTTTCAATAGTCACATGAATATTGTCCAAAATCTCAAAGAACCGAGAAACTGCTAGATCAGACTCCCCAAGCTCGAAGCGAGATAACTGAGAGATGGAACACGATTCACCTGCCGCCTCTTTTAAGGAATACTTTCCACTTGTTCAAAATTCACGAAATACCTTTCCAAGATGTTCCATTTTTTACACCTGCTCCGATAATTCTTCCCACTCAAGCATGGCTTCTTCCTGACGATGGCTAATTTTGTCCAGTTCAGTCTGAAATTCCATGAGTTTTTCAGCATCGTTGGTTTCCAGCATTTTTTCAGAAATGGCTTGACTTTGAGTTTCTAACTCTTCGATTTCAGCCTCTAAACTCTCTATTTGTCGCATGAGCTTACGGGCTTCTTTTTGACTTTCTTTCTGAGCTTGGTAGTCATTAGCTGAACTTGCTTCTTTTGCTTGATTACTAGTTGAAGCTTCTTCTGTCTGAGTCATTTCTACTTCTGCTTTCTTTTCAACATAGTAGTCATAATCTCCAATGTAGAGGGTTGAACCACTCTCAGACAATTCCAAGACATGAGTGGCTACACGATTGATAAAGTAACGGTCATGGCTAACAAATAGCAAGGTCCCGTCAAAGTCAATCAGGGCATTTTCCAAAACTTCCTTGCTATCAATATCCAAATGGTTGGTGGGCTCATCCAAAATCAAGAAGTTATTGTTTTCCATTGAAAGTTTGGCAAGCAACAAACGAGCTTTCTCGCCCCCAGACAGCATGCCTACTGATTTCTTAACATCATCACCAGAGAAGAGGAAGGCACCAAGGCGGTTGCGGATTTCAACTTCTGGTGTCAGTTTAAAATCATTCCAAAGTTCATCCAGAACAGTATTACTCGCTGTCAGCTTACTTTGGGTTTGGTCATAGTAACCAACCTCAACATTAGCGCCAAATCGCTTTTCACCCTTGATAAAGGGAATCTGGTCCACGATAGACTTGATAAAGGTTGATTTGCCAATACCATTTGGTCCGACAATCGCAACAGCATTCATCTTACGAAGGTCAAGGTTGATAGGTTCTGACAATATTTCCCCATCATAGCCAATAGCCGCATTTTCAACAGTCAAAACAACATTTCCCGACGTTTTTTCAGACTGGAAGGTCATATTGGCTGATTTCTTGCCAGCTTCAGGCTTGTCTAAGCGATCCATTTTTTCCAGTTGTTTACGGCGAGATTGAGCACGTTTGGTCGTTGAAGCTCGGACTAGATTGCGATTGACAAAGTCTTCTAGAGCCGCGATTTCCTTCTGTTGCTTTTCATAGTTTTTTGCCTCAGTAACTAGCTTTTGCTCCTTTAATTCGACAAAACGAGAATAATTGCCCACATAGCGATCTAAAGAATGCTTGGTCAAATCGAGTGTAACCGTCGCAACCTTGTCCAAAAAGTAACGGTCGTGGCTGACAATAATGAGCGCACCGCTATAGTTCACCAAGTAATTCTCTAGCCAGGCAATGGTTTCGATATCCAAGTGGTTGGTTGGCTCATCCAAGACCAAAAGATTTGGTTTTTCAAGGAGCATTTTAGCCAGTGCTAGACGAGTATTTTGACCACCTGAAAGCTCGGCAATTTTCATCTGCCACATAGATTCATCAAACTTGAAACCATTCAAAATCGCTCGAATATCAGCTTCGTAGGTAAAGCCACCAGCCTGTCGAAAATTCTCTGATAAACGATCATAATCTGCCATCAATTTATCCAAATCTTCACCAGACTTTTCACCCATCTCCAACTCCATCTGACGCAGTTGTGTCTCTGTCCGACACAAGTCATCAAAGACGTGAAGCATTTCATCATAGATGGTATTTTCAGACTTAAAACGGCTATCTTGGGCTAGGTAAGACAGAGAGATATCTTTTTTCTTATTGATTTCTCCACTGGTTGGCTCCTCTTCTCCAACCAAAATCCTCAAAAGAGTGGACTTACCTGCTCCATTTCTCCCAACAAGAGCAATTCGGTCTCGTTCATCAACTTGCAGATTGATATTATCAAAAAGAACCTCTCCAGCAAAAGATCGTTCAATTTTATTAGCTTGTAAAATAATCATACATCCATTTTACTATCTTTTTCTCTTTTGCACAATTGCAATGAAAAAAGTTCGAGTCGTAAACCTAAATTATTCATCTTCTTTTTCATTAGAAAGCGTATTGGGCTGTTCTTCTACAATGAAATAAAAGTAAATTTCCTACATTTTAAGTTATGCTAACGTTTTACTAAAATATCAAATCGTGATATAATGAAAGCGATTAAAGTAAATAAACAAAGGAGATGCTCTATGACTTACCAAGAAAATTATCAAAAATGGGTCGATTTTGCCGGCCTTCCCGACTATCTTCGTCAAGATTTAGAAAACATGGACGAAAAAACAAAAGAAGATGCTTTCTACACCAATCTTGAATTTGGTACTGCAGGTATGCGCGGCTTGATCGGTGCAGGTACAAACCGCATCAACATCTATGTTGTTCGTCAAGCAACTGAAGGATTGGCTCGTTTGATTGAGTCAAAAGGTGGAAATGAAAAAGAACGTGGTGTGGCAA
>CAUVMH010000066.1:0-6505 GCA_963552835.1 uncultured Streptococcus sp.
TTTTTTGTGTTATAATATTCTTTGAATAGCTATGCCCAAACATAGTTATTAAATAGAAGTGAGAAACTTGGAAGATAGAGAGGATGCGATGTAATGACTAGAGATGGTTTTTTTACAGGCTTAGATATCGGAACTAGCTCCATTAAGGTGTTAGTTGCGGAGCATAGAGATGGCGAAGTAAATGTAATTGGTGTTAGTAATGCCAAAAGTAAAGGTGTAAAAGACGGAATTATTGTTGATATTGAAGCAGCTGCTTCAGCAATCAAATCCGCAATCACACAGGCAGAAGAGAAAGCAGGCATTTCTATCAAGTCTGTCAACGTTGGTCTTCCAGCAAATCTCTTGCAGGTCGAACCAACACAAGGAATGATTCCTGTTACGTCGGATACAAAAGAAATCACAGATCAGGATGTTGAAGATGTTGTTAAGTCAGCTTTGACAAAGAGCATGACTCCTGATCGTGAAGTGATTACCTTTATTCCAGAAGAATTCATCGTGGATGGTTTCCAAGGAATCCGTGACCCTCGTGGTATGATGGGTGTTCGCTTGGAAATGCGTGGTCTGCTTTACACAGGTCCTCGTACGATTCTACACAATCTTCGCAAGACAGTCGAACGTGTAGGTATCCAGGTTGATAATGTGATTATTTCACCTTTGGCGATTGTAAACTCAGTTCTCAATGAAGGCGAACGTGAATTTGGTGCGACTGTCATTGACATGGGTGGAGGTCAGACTACTGTAGCGACTATCCGCAATCAAGAATTGCAATTCACCAACATCTACCAAGAAGGTGGAGATTACGTTACAAAAGACATTTCTAAAGTCTTGAAAACATCTCAAAAGATTGCAGAAAGTTTAAAACTGAACTATGGTGAAGCTTATGTTCCGCTAGCAAGTAACGAAACTTTCCAAGTTGAAGTAATTGGCGAAGTAGAGCCTGTTGAAGTGACAGAGAGCTACTTAGCAGAAATTATCTCAGCACGCATCAAACATATCTTTGACCAAATCAAACAAGAGTTGGAAAGAAGACACTTGTTGGATTTGCCAGGAGGTATCGTCCTTATCGGTGGAAATGCAATTTTGCCGGGCGTTGTTGAATTAGCCCAAGAAGTATTTGGTGTTCGAGTAAAGCTCTATGTACCAAATCAGGTTGGAATTCGCAACCCTGCATTTGCTCACGTGATTAGTTTATCTGAGTTTGCTGGTAAATTGACTGAAGTCAATCTTCTTGCTCAAAAAGCAGTTAAAGGAGATGAATTTCTTCGTCAAAAACCAATTAACTTTGGCATTCCAAATCAACGTTTGAATCCTGTGGCGCAACCAAGCCCAACACAGACAACTCCAGTTGAAACTGTACAGGAAGCTCCAGTTGCTCCCAAGGAAGAATTCCAAGTAAGTTCTCAAAGTAAACCGAAGCTAACAGAACGTTTCCGTGGTTTAATCGGAAGCATGTTTGATGAATAAAAGAGGATAAGAAATTATGACATTTTCATTTGATACAGCAGCAGCTCAAGGCGCAGTTATTAAGGTAATTGGTGTCGGTGGTGGTGGTGGCAACGCCATCAACCGCATGGTTGACGAAGGTGTTGCTGGTGTAGAATTTATCGCAGCCAACACTGATGTACAAGCCCTTAGCAGTACGAAAGCAGAAACCGTTATCCAACTTGGTCCAAAATTGACTCGTGGTTTGGGTGCTGGAGGTCGTCCAGAAGTTGGACGCAAAGCTGCAGAAGAAAGCGAAGAAGCTTTGACGGAGGCAATCAGCGGTGCAGACATGGTCTTCATCACTGCTGGTATGGGTGGTGGATCTGGTACAGGTGCTGCCCCTGTTATTGCACGTATCGCTAAAGATCTTGGTGCTCTTACAGTTGGTGTCGTGACACGTCCTTTCGGATTTGAAGGAAGCAAACGTGGTCAGTACGCTGTAGAAGGAATCAATGAACTTCGCGAGCATGTTGATACTTTGTTGATTATCTCTAACAACAACTTGCTTGAAATTGTTGACAAGAAAACACCGCTTCTTGAAGCTCTTAGTGAAGCAGATAACGTTCTTCGCCAAGGTGTTCAAGGAATTACCGACTTGATTACGAACCCAGGATTGATTAACCTTGACTTTGCTGATGTGAAAACTGTAATGGCAAACAAAGGGAATGCCCTTATGGGTATCGGTATCGGTAGTGGTGAAGAGCGCGTTGTTGAAGCGGCTCGCAAAGCGATTTACTCTCCACTTCTTGAAACAACTATTGATGGTGCAGAGGATGTGATTGTCAACGTTACTGGTGGTCTTGATTTAACTTTGATTGAAGCAGAAGAAGCTTCAGAAATTGTCAATCAAGCAGCTGGCAAAGGTGTAAACATCTGGCTTGGAACATCTATTGACGAAAGCATGAAGGATGAAATCCGTGTGACTGTTGTAGCGACAGGTGTTCGTCAAGAACGACTAGAAAAAGTAGTCGGGTCTGCTACCAACCAACCAGTTGGTCGACCATCAACTAAAACTCCACAAGCACACACATTTGACCGTCAATTCGACTTGGAAGAGACAGCAGAACTGCCTAAATCAAGTCCACGTCGCTTTGAAACCAACCAAGCATCTGCTTTTGGAGATTGGGACTTGCGCCGTGAGTCAATTGTTCGCCAAACAGATCCCGTTGTTTCACCAGTTGAACGCTTTGAAACACCAGTTTCACAAGATGAGGATGAATTGGATACACCTCCATTCTTCAAAAATCGTTAATCAATGAATTTGAAAAAAAACACTGAATTAGTTTTTCAGCAAATTGCTGATGCTAGTCAAAAAGCCAACCGTAATCTAGATGCTGTTTCAGTAATCGCAGTGACAAAATATGTAGATGTACAAACAGCGGAAGCCTTGCTTCCACTTGGCATCCATCATATCGGTGAAAATCGAGTTGATAAATTTTTAGAAAAATATCAGGCCTTGAAAGATTACCCAGTCACTTGGCATTTAATAGGAACACTACAGAGACGGAAAGTAAAAGAAGTAATCCCATATGTGGATTACTTTCATGCTTTAGACTCCCTAAAGTTAGCACAGGAAATTCAAAAGAGAACAGATCATGTTATCAAGTGTTTCTTGCAGGTTAATATTTCTGGGGAAGAAAGCAAGCATGGGTTTTCAAAAGAAGAATTGCTAGAACTTTTGCCAGAATTGGCTAAGTTAGATCAGATTGAGTATGTTGGTTTAATGACCATGGCTCCTTTTGAGGCAGGCAGTGATGAATTGAAAGAAATTTTCAAGGATACGCAGGCTCTGCAAGCAGAAATTAGAGAAAAACAAATCCCTAATATGCCGATGACAGAGCTAAGTATGGGAATGAGTCGTGATTTTAAAGAAGCGATTCAGTTCGGCTCAACCTTTGTTCGAATCGGTACAGCATTTTTTAAATAGGAGAGAGCTATGTCTTTAAAAGATAGATTCGATAAATTTATAGATTATTTTACAGAAGATGGGGAAGAAACGACTAACTACCAGACTCAACAAGAGGAAACAGTTAGCCCAGCTATCTCATCTTCTAAAGAATTACCAGCACCTGCTCAGTCAGGATCAGCAAAAGATGCGAATATTACTCGCCTCCATGCTCGTCAACAAGAGTTGGCAAAGCAAAACCATCACTCAGATGAGAAAGTGACGATTGATGTTCGTTATCCAAGAAGGTATGAGGATGCAACTGAGATTGTTGATTTGTTAACTGGAAATGAAAGCATCTTGATTGATTTCCAATACATGACAGAAGTACAAGCGCGTCGCTGCCTTGATTACTTGGACGGAGCCCGTCACGTCTTGGCTGGAAATATGAAAAAAGTTGCGAGTACGATGTATCTATTGACGCCTGTCAACGTTATCGTGAATATTGAGGATATCAAATTTCCAGACGAATCACAAGGTGCCGAGTTCGGCTTTGATATTAAACGAAATAGAGCAAGATAATGATTTTCTTAATCCGTTTAATCCAGAATGCAGTTAGCATTTACTCCATCATTCTCGTTGCATTTGCTCTTCTTTCATGGTTTCCAAATGCCTATGAAAGTCAACTAGGTCGCTTAGTCATCAGACTTGCTCGTCCAGTTATCGAGCCACTTCGTAAGCTCAATTTACAATTTGCTGGTCTTGATTTTACTGTCTGGGCCGCGTTGATTCTGATCCAGTTTCTTGGAAATATCTTAACACGACTAGTGCTATTACTATGACAGTAGATCGATCCATTTATCAGCATTTTTCCCAAGATGATATTCCCTTTATTGATAAGGGTTTAGAGTGGATCAAGCGGGTAGAAGATACATATGCACCAGTGCTTACTCCTTTTATCAATCCCCATCAGGAACAGATCTTGAGGGTGCTAGCTGGGACATATGAACTGGGTTGCCAAAGTAGTGGTGATTTTCTTCCGACGGAGTCGGTTCGTGTTCTTCTGTATCCAGATTACTTTGAACCGGAAATATCAGACTTTGAAATGACCTTGTTAGAAATTTGCTATCCGAGCAAGTTTGAACAGCTGAGCCATGGAAAAATATTGGGAACAATCATCAACCAGCTAGGAATTGACCGTAAATTATTTGGTGATATCTTGGTAGATGAAAAGAGAGCACAGATTTTTGTCAATCGTGATTTTATTCCTCTTTTTCAGGATGGAATAAGAAAGATTGGCAGACTTCCTGTATCGCTGGAGGAACGTCCTTTTACCGATAGGATTATATCTAAAATTGACTTTAGAGAACGAGAAATTTTAGTTTCGAGTTTTCGATTGGATGCCCTCTTATCAAGTGCCTTGAAATTATCTAGAAATCAAACCAGTCAACTGATTGAGAAAAAATCTGTCCAGGTAAACTATCATCTGGTTGAAAAATCTGATTACCAGGTTGCCGTTGGGGATTTGATCAGTGTGAGAAAGTTTGGCCGTCTAAAAGTTGTCAAAGACAATGGACAGACAAAAAAAGACAAGATAAAATTAAGCATTCAATTATTATTAAGTAAGTGAGGAAAAGTATGCCAATTACATCGTTAGAAATTAAAGATAAAACCTTTGGTACAAGATTTAGAGGTTTTGACCCAGAAGAAGTAGATGAATTTCTTGATATCGTTGTTCGTGACTATGAAGATTTGGTTCGTAGTAATCACGACAAAGAGACACACATCAAGAGTTTGGAAGAACGTTTGTCTTACTTTGATGAGATGAAAGATTCCTTGAGTCAGTCAGTTTTGATTGCTCAAGATACTGCGGAGCGTGTCAAACAGGCTGCTCAAGAACGTTCGAACAATATTATTCAACAAGCTGAACAAGACGCTCAGCGTTTGCTAGAAGAAGCAAAATACAAGGCAAATGAAATTCTCCGTCAGGCAACAGATAATGCTAAGAAAGTGGCTGTTGAGACAGAAGAGTTGAAGAACAAGAGTCGTGTATTCCATCAACGCCTCAAGTCTACGATTGAAAGTCAATTGGCTATTGTTGAGTCATCAGATTGGGAAGACATTCTTCGCCCAACAGCAACGTATCTTCAAACAAGCGATGAAGCCTTTAAAGAAGTGGTGGGTGAAGTTCTTGGTGAAACTATTCCTTCTCAACCAGAGGAAGAGCCAATTGATATGACTCGTCAATTCACACCAGAAGAGGTTGCTGAGTTGCAAGCTCGTATCGAGGCTGGAAATAAAGAATTGGCTGAGTTTGAGGCTCAACAAAATCAACAGACAGATGAAAGTGAACAACATAAAGAGTCAGTTGACGTAGAAACTACTGCAGCAACTGAGGAAGATGTAAACAAAGAATCTGTTCTTATCCTATAAAAGTAAATGTGAGAACAAAATCTAACCAACTATATTTTCAGCGAGCGGGAGATGGTGTGAGCCCTGCAATCCCTAGTCGTTAGATTATCCTCTCAACGAATTCAGTCTGAAAACAGTAAGACTGGACGTTCCCCACGTTACGGGAAAAGAGGAAAGGAGACCCTGTCTTTTTTCGAACAAAGGTGGTACCACGATTTTCGTCCTTTTTGGAAGTCGTGGTTTTTAATTTGTTAATATTTATAAAGGAGATACCATGAAACTCAAAGATACCCTTAACCTTGGGAAAACAGCTTTCCCAATGCGTGCAGGACTTCCTACCAAAGAGCCACTCTGGCAAAAGGAATGGGAAGATGCAAAACTTTACCAACGTCGTCAAGAATTGAACCAAGGAAAACCGCATTTCACCTTGCATGATGGACCTCCATATGCAAATGGAAATATCCACGTTGGACATGCCATGAACAAGATTTCCAAAGATATTATTGTTCGTTCGAAATCTATGTCTGGATTTTACGCCCCTTATATTCCAGGTTGGGATACACATGGATTGCCAATCGAGCAAGTCTTGGCAAAACAAGGCGTGAAACGTAAAAAAATGGACTTGGTTGAGTACTTGAAACTTTGCCGCGAGTATGCTCTTTCTCAAGTTGATAAACAACGTGAAGACTTTAAACGTTTGGGTGTTTCTGGTGACTGGGAAAA
>CAUVMH010000067.1:0-6412 GCA_963552835.1 uncultured Streptococcus sp.
GTCTTGTCCCAGCCTAGGCATGGATCTGTGATAGACTTGCCAAAGACTTCTGGTTCATTTTGTCGGCCATCTTCCAAGTAAGATTCAATCATAAAGCCACGAACAACCTTCTTGATTTTATCATTCCAGTCGCGATTGATCAAAGTCTGACGAACAATACGGACTTGCTCCAAATACTGCTTGCCAGAGTTGTCATGGTTGGTATCAATGATAATAAATGGATTTTCTAATCCCATTGCTTCATACTGGGCGATTGTGTCCAGCAGATTATCATAATAGTAATTCGGAATGTTCTTCCCATATTCATTGATGGCACCGCGCAGAATCGCATGAGCCAAAGGATTTCCACTCGTCTCTACTTCCCGATTGGCAAAGAGGAAGCTCTGTTTGTTCTGAGCCGCATAAATGCCATTAAACATGACATTTAGATTTCCAGATGTTGGATTTTTCAAACCAGTAGGAAAATCCGCTCCACTGGCTACAAAGCGGTGCTGCTGATCTTCAACAGAACGAGCACCGATCGCCATATAGGAAATCAAATCATCTACTAGGGGAAGATTTTCTGGATAAAGCATCTCGTCAGCCGTCGTCATTCCAGTTTCTGAAATCACGCGATAATGCAGATTGCGAACCGCCTTAATCCCGTTGATTAGGCTAGGTGCCGCTGTCGCATTAGGCTGGTGAATCAAGCCCTTGTAGCCATCACCATTGGTCCGTGGCTTGGCTGTATAAACCCGCATCACCATAAAGATCCGATCTTTGACTTCTTCCTGAAGAGCTGCCAAACGCTTAGCGTATTCCAAGACAGCTTCTTCATTGTCTGAGGAGCAAGGGCCGATGACCAAAAGGATGCGGTCATCCTCACCGCGGATAATAGCTTCTAGTTGGCGATCTCGTTTTTGCTTATGAGCTAGAATAGAACCTTCTAGCTTAGCAAGCTGACGCACTTCTGCTACATTGATTGGTTGACTAGTTGCTTTAAAGGTCATCTTCTCTCCTTATAAACTACTTCTTGCGGCCATGACAATTTTTAAATTTCTTACCTGAACCACATGGGCATAAATCATTTCTTTTTACAGAGGATAAATCAACATTTTTTGGAAGATTTGGGTTTTGGGCAGCAATGTTTCGAGTAGCCGTCGTGCTGATACTGTGCTCTGTACGTGGACGTTCTTGCTCATGGATCTGTGCTTTCATCATAAGACGAGTCACATCAAACTCGATAGAGCCGATCATATCATTAAACATCCGGAAACCTTCTGCCTGATATTCAACAACTGGATTGTTCTGAGCATAGCCACGAAGTCCCACAGCCTGACGCAATTGATCCAAGGCGTCGATATGATCTGTCCATTTATTATCTACAACACGTAGGATCAGCACTTTTTGGAACTCTTGAACTGCTTCTTCATCACGAAGTTTAGAAACCTGATTGGCATAAACTTCAGAAGCTCGCTCCATCAAGTAATCTTTAATCTCTTGATTTGATTTACCTTCTAAATCATCAGCTGAGATAGAATCCTCTGCTACAAGGTTATATTTAGCAAAATTCAGAATCGCTTCTATCTTTTCATCATGATCTGAATGACTGCTTCCATCCACAATCCGATTAATCGTCCGACGGATCATAGCATGGATTTCTGGAGCCAAATCACGGTCTGCTGTGATGACGTCATAGCGCTGAGAATAGATAATTTCACGTTGTTCACGCATGACATCGTCATATTGAAGGACTTGCTTCCGAGTATCGTAGTTATTTCCTTCAACCCGTTTTTGGGCTGCTTCCACCTGACGCGTTAGCATCCGAGACTTGATGACAGACTCTTCTTCGCTCAGATTCATTCGGTCAAGCAAGGCCTTAATACGCTCTGAACCGAAACGTTTCATCAGATCATCTTCGAGAGATAGGTAGAATTGTGATTCACCTGGATCCCCTTGACGACCTGAACGTCCACGAAGCTGGTTATCAATCCGGCGGCTTTCATGGCGCTCTGTACCGATCACACAAAGTCCGCCCAGTTCACGCACACCTTCACCTAGCTTAATATCGGTACCACGTCCAGCCATGTTGGTCGCGATGGTAATAGCACCACGTTGACCAGCATTCATGATAATCTGTGCCTCTTTATAGTGGTTTTTAGCATTCAGAACTTCATGAGGAATTCCTGCAGCCACTAATTTTTGAGAAAGATAGTCACTCGTGTCAACCGATACTGTACCGACCAAGACAGGTTGACCTGTTTTGTAGCGTTCCTTGACGTCTTCCACGACTGCTTTAAACTTCGCTTCCAAGCTAGGATACAGCAAATCTGGATGGTCAATACGTTGGACCGGACGGTTAGTTGGAATTGGAATTACGCGAATATTATAAATTTCACGGAATTCCTCTTCTTCTGTTTTACCAGTCCCTGTCATCCCTGATAGTTTTTTATACATACGGAAAAGGTTCTGGTAAGTAATCGAAGCAGATGTTTTCGATTCTTCTTGGATAGGCACAGCTTCTTTTGCTTCAATCGCTTGGTGGAGTCCATCAGAGAAACGACGACCTTCCATTGTACGTCCAGTAAATTGGTCAACGATGAGGATTTCCTGCTTTTCGCTCACGACATAATCCACATCTAAGGTCATAATATAGTTAGCACGCAAGGCATTGTCGATAAAGTGAGTCAAAGCAACATTCTCAAGGTCGTATAGATTTTCTAAGTTAAAGTAACTTTCAGCCTTGTCAATACCAGAATCTGACAAACCAATCGTCTTAGATGGAATATCAATGATATAGTCATCTTTTTGAAGTGTTTTCACAAAGCTATCCGCTCTGTAATAAAGCTGATTCGTATCAGAAGCTGTCGGTCCTGACACGATCAATGGCGTACGCGCTTCGTCAATCAAGATAGAATCCACCTCGTCAACCAAGGCATAGTTAAGCGGACGCTGCACCATATTTTCAGCCCGAACAACCATGTTATCGCGCAGGTAGTCAAAACCAATTTCAGAGTTGGTTGAGTAGGTGATATCACAAGCATAAGCTTCTCTTTTTTCCATTGGTGACTTAGATGCTAGGTTGATACCAACAGAAAGTCCCAACCAAGAATAAAGTTCACCCATCTCCGTCGCATCACGCTCAGATAAGTATTCATTGACTGTAACAACGTGAACTCCTTGACCAGATAAGGCATTCAGGTAAACAGGCATAGTCGCTGTCAGGGTTTTCCCTTCCCCCGTACGCATTTCTGGCACATCACCATGGTGAAGGACAATCCCCCCCATAATCTGAACCTTATATGGGAAAAGACCTAAGACACGCTTAGCTCCTTCACGGACAACTGCAAATGCTTCAAACAAAAGTTGATCTAAAGTTTCACCATTAGCATAACGTTCCTTAAATTCAACCGTTTTTGCTTGCAATTCTTCATCGGTCAAGGCTGCCATTTCGTCCTCATAGGACATGACCTTGTCCGCCATCTTTTCTAATTTTCTTATTTCACCTTTATCATTTTCGATGATTTTTTTTAAAATATTAGCCATTTTATTCCTTACTCGCTATGTTCTGTTTATAAATGTTTCCTCTCATTATAGCATGTTTCCACATATCTTTCAAGAAATAATCCATTTGGCAATTGGCTCGAAAGGCTGTCATTTCTCAATTTACACGCTTATCTGCCTAACTCTTCCTGCACTCAAATTTGCTAAATAATCATGGTTTTCACGAAGTAGTTTCTCGCATAATTCTCATAATTTCGATATAATAATAGCAATGAATATCAAAGAAGAAATTATCAAATTATCAAAAGACATTGGCATTTCTAAAATTGGCTTTACGACAGCGGATGACTTTGACTATCTGGAAAAGTCGCTGCGCTTGGCCGTAGAAGAAGGCCGAAATTCAGGCTTTGAACACAAGAATATTGAGGAGCGAATTAAGCCCAAGCTGAGTTTGGCCTCAGCTAAGACCATCATCTCTATCGCAGTCGCCTATCCCCACAAGCTCAAGCAGCAGCCACAAAAAACAGCTTACAAACGAGGAAAGTTCACTCCCAATAGCTGGGGACTGGATTACCACTATGTCCTACAGGACAAGCTAGATCGGCTTGCAAAGGGAATTGAGGAGTTGACTGCCGACTTTGAATATAAAGGCATGGTGGATACAGGAGCCTTGGTCGACACCGCTGTAGCCCGGCGAGCAGGAATCGGCTTTATCGGAAAGAACGGCTTGGTTATCTCCAAGGAATTTGGTTCCTACATGTTTTTGGGTGAGCTCATTACCAATCTGGACATTGAACCTGACCAGCCTGTCGACTATGATTGCGGAGACTGTAATCGCTGCGTGACGGCCTGTCCTACCTCCTGCCTCATTGGTGATGGGACTATGAACGCCAAGCGCTGCCTATCTTTTCAAACCCAAGATAAGGGCATCATGGACCTAGAATTTCGCAAAAAAATCAAGACAGTCATCTATGGTTGCGACATCTGCCAAATCTGCTGCCCCTATAATAAAGGCTTGGACAATCCGCTCGCAACAGAGATTGACCCCGAACTGGCCCATCCAGAGCTCCTTCCTTTCTTGGAACTTTCTAATGGTCAATTTAAGGAAAAATTTGGCCATATAGCAGGTAGCTGGCGGGGCAAAAACATCCTGCAGCGCAATGCCATCATTGCTCTAGCCAACGCCAATGATCGCTCTGCCATTCCCAAACTACTGGAAATTATCGATAAGGGGCAAAACCCCATCCATATCGCTACGGCTATCTGGGCTCTCAGTCAGCTGGTGCGCGAAGCCAATCCTGAAATGATTGAGATGATTCTCGCCGTGAAAAATCCTACAGAAGCTATCAAAGAGGAACAGGAACAATTCCTAAAAAAATTTCACTTAACTAACTAAAAATAAATACAGTCTAATTTATAAACTGCCTTAGAACGCAGCTTATACTAAATCAGACTGTATTTTTATATTGTTCAATTAGAAGCCATCTACGTTGGTGTAGATTTTTTGGACATCTTCATCGTCTTCAAGGACGCTATACAATTTTTCGAAGGTTTCTAAATCTTCTCCTGTTAATTCCACTTCTGACTGAGGAATCATTTCAAGCTCTGTCACTTGGAATTCTTGGATGCCAGATTCACGCAAAGCTACAATTGCTTTATGTAGGTCAGTTGGTGCTGTATAAACTGTGATACTTCCTTCTTCAGCCTCTACATCGTCCACATCTACATCTGCTTCTAAAAGCAATTCAAAGATGCTGTCTGCATCATCACCAGCAAAAACGATAACGCCTTTATTATCAAAAAGATAAGATACAGAGCCGCTAGCTCCCATGTTTCCGCCATTTTTCCCAAAGGCTGCACGGACATTGGCCGCAGTTCGGTTGACATTCGAAGTTAAGGTATCAACGATCAACATAGAACCATTCGGCCCAAAGCCTTCATAACGGCCTTCTGTAAAGGTCTCGTCTGTATTTCCCTTAGCCTTGTCAATCGCCTTGTCAATAACATGCTTTGGCACTTGCGCTTGCTTAGCGCGATCAATAACGAACTTAAGGGCTGTGTTCAACTCAGGATCTGGTTCACCTTTTTTCGCTGCTACATAGATCTCTACACCGAATTTAGCATAAACTTTTGAGTTTGCGCCGTCTTTAGCTGTTTTCTTAGCTACAATGTTGGCCCACTTACGTCCCATTGGAATTTCTCCTTTAACTATTCTACAATTTTAATCTTCCTTATTATAACACAGGAAAGGAGAAAAATCATCCAACAAAAACAGGAAAGTCCCCAATTCCCTAAAATTATCTGCTGAAGTACAAACTAAAGATAGAAAAAATTAGGGCACTAGTTCCTTATACATTTTAGAATACCGAGATCAGTCATTACATTCTCTCGATAATAAAATGAATGATGCCACTAAATTCAAGGTGAGGCTCCTTTATTCTCCAGTAAATCTCCTATTTTACTGGAATCTTCTCTCATTTCTTACTACCAAAGTCTGCTAATCAAATAAATAAAAAATCGATAACTTCGTAAAGAAGTTATCGATTTTTGCGAGCTGTTAACTAACCGTCCACAACTCTTCAGTGATTACTATCCAAGCTAGAAAGAATTAATCTTCTTTCAATCTTGGTTTAATCAAGCTGACACCTGCGAGTGTTGCAACAATTCCTAAACCAAGTACTGCTGCTGAAGATGATTTCTCACCTGTATTTGGCAGAGCAGTAGTTCCAGGAACTTTCGGTTCCACTGGCTTGTTCGGTACTTGTTTATTTGGTACCGGAGCTGGAGTTGGTGGAACAGGTTTCGGTTCTGGTTTTGGTTCTGGTTTTGGCTCCGGAGTAGGAGTTGGTTTTGGTTCCGGAGTTGGTGTCGGTGTAGGTGGAACTTCTACCTTCTTGTAAGTTACGACTTCATCTGCTGGTTTAGCTGA
>CAUVMH010000068.1:0-6263 GCA_963552835.1 uncultured Streptococcus sp.
CCTCTATCCGAGCGTAGCGCCCTTCTAAGAAATCAATGGAAGGCAATTCACCTGGAGTATAACCTTCCATTGACTCACCAATCATCTGACCATATTCGTTTACTGGCATCGTTTTTCTCCTTGTTTTACACTGAAAATACTATATCCTAAATTGCTCTATATGGAAACTAGCGTTCTCCTCAAACCTCATCCACTCACTACATTAGTGATTCGTTTTCTTTCTTTTATCTTCTAAGGCTTGATTAATTCGTTGGGTTAGTTTGTGAGTTTGCCAGATCTGGTACAACCATATCAGTCCATAAATTAATAAGAAAAAGAACCAAAGCAAGGGACTCAACAATGCTGAACCCCAGCCAAAAAATAGGTAGGTCAATACTAGAATAGTAGCTGTCGCTAATAAATGAACTCCCACACGCATACTATAAGCAAGAAACTCTAGCCTTTCAAGGATTAAGGTCAATACCCCCATAATTCCACTCATCAAAAACAAAGCTAGAATATTTTTTGTCGTTGGTGCAGGATAGGTAATACCTGAATAAAACTGAGCCAATAACACCAAACTCAAATAAATAAAGGAGGCCGTCCGCATTCCCGATACAAAATAAGCAATCAATCGCTTCATGATTTTCTCCTATAAACCTAGATAATCCATTAAGGACTTAACGTATTTTCGACTCACACTCGATTTGAGACCCCGAGTCATCTTAGCCATCATGTTCCCTGAAAAGCTATCCGATAATGACTCTAGATGGTCAATGTTTATAATTGAATGACGTGATATCTGTATAAAGTTACGCCGGTTAATCCGATTCTGAAAGTTTGTCAATGTTTCCTTAGTTTTATAAATCCCGTCTACCGTATAAATAGTCAACAAATTCTTATCAATATCTGCTAGAATAAGATCCTCAATTTTCACCATAACCAGATGATCATCCGTTCGAATAGGAATGACCACCTGATTAGTCGTTGAAAATTGTTCTAAATACTCCATGACCTCTCTTGCTTGGTCGGTTAACTGAGCTGCCTGAATTAAAATGTGTGGGTCTTTTTCTGAAAACTCTGTCTTCATTTCAAAACGAATCTTCATTTTCTCTCCAATACATCTTTATTTTCTCTTGCTAAACACTTTAACAAATAACATCCAAAGAAGAATAGCGACGAGACTGATAATAACCACTATAAAGTATGTTTCTCCCTTTGTCAATAGTTCTTGCCAGTTGATTTGGATTCCCATTTTTTCTTGAAATTCCTGTAACAGACTGTTATTTCCTGAAAATGCGGTCTCTAACCGCTCTTTCATCAAGACTTGTCGATAGAGAGAAGCAATATAAGTTGCAGGGGTACATTTCATGAAAAGCTGTGCAGAATCAGGTAATACTCCAATGGGGATATAAGTTCCTACTAAAAATCCAGAGGCAGTTCCCACTATCGTTGCCAGTTTGCCAAGGCTATCTACAGATTGAAAACGGTAAATCAAGAGAACATTTACCAAACTTGAAATCAGACTGCTTAATAACATAATCAAAGCGATTTCCGGTAAATGGCTGATAACTGGACTTTCTTTAAAATAAAGGCTCATAACAGCAAACATAAACACCTGCATGACAAAAGAAATGATAATACTGCTGATTAGATAGGACGCCTGTAAGCCCCAGCTACCTAAATCTGTCAAGAAAAGATCTTGATCTACTTGATTTTCACGATCCTGTACCATTTGTGTAAGAGCCGTAAAACTGGTTGTCATCCCAGTCACAGCCAAGGTCCCACCCATCAGCCAGTTGTTTAAAAGGTTCGTATTATCAGGGAGTTGAGACCAAGCATCCGTCAAGTTCTTCTGCAAAAAAATGATATAAAGGAGGAAGGAAATCAATGCCCCCAATAATGAGAAAAATACTCCCGAACGATTACGAAAATATAAGATAAAATTCCGTTTCAATAAAGCTAGCATTAGCGAACCTCTCTTCCTGTAAGTGCAATAAAGGCATCATCCATAGTACCCGGACGAAACTCAAAAGAATCAATTTCTTCTCGAACTTTTGCCAAATATTCAATGGCTTCCTGTGACGTCCTTGGATAAAAAAGATATTCCAACTCATTTTCTTCCTCTACTGTCATTCCAGTCTGTAGCAACTTTTCTAAATCCTTCATTTCCTTAAAACGAATTTTTAGAATATTAGATGCATACTGACTTTTAATAGCAGTCGCAGAACCTTGCGCAATCACTTTCCCATGATCAACGATATAGATCTGATCCGCTTCATCTGCTTCATCCAGATAATGAGTCGTTAAGATAATAGTCATCCCTTCATCCTTTTGTAGTCGATACAGTAGATCCCAGATGGATTTGCGAGTCTGAATATCAAGACCTGTCGTTGGTTCATCCAAGAAAAGAATATCTGGTCGCGAAAGAAGAGCACGCGCAATATCGACCCGACGTTTTTGTCCACCTGACAAAGTCCCATATAGTTGTTTCTGGAAAGCAGTCAAACCCAGTTGATGGATCAAATCATCCACACGACTTGCTGCAATCTCCTTATACTGTTGAGCACGAATCGTGAGATTTTCCCTAACCGTCAACATCTCATCCAGTACACTGGCTTGAAAAACCACTCCGATTTTCGTATTTGGCGCATATAGAATCTGACCTTGTGTCGGATTTTTCAAACCGATTAACATGGAAATAGTGGTTGATTTCCCTGCACCATTGGGTCCCAAAATAGCATTGAAACTTCCTTTTTCAAACTCTAACTGAATATCATCGACGGCCATATGATTGCCGTACCGTTTAGTCAAATGTTTAGCTTGTAAAATCATATTTTTTCCTCCTCTTTACCCCACTAGTTTAACAAAAAGAATGAAAGAAAAATCGACTTTTGAGATAAGCAGTTAAAATGAAAGGCCAAGTGGTAAAATAATGGGGGTTAAGTTTTAAAGTGGGGCAGATTGCAACCGTTTTTCTCCTATCGAATCACTAGAGGATGTTGAAAAACACTTACAACCACACATTATATTTTTAAACATGCGCTATAAAAGAGGAGTTTTATAACATCCGGCAGAAAAATCCAAGAGTCAATAGTATTGTTCTCGCTAAACCAAACAATAAAAAATGAATCAGAAATCATGGCACACACTCCCTTCTAGTGAAATGAAAATGCTGAATGGGGCAGGATTGAATTTGAAGCAAGCAAGTATGGTCCTGAATTTGAAACTGCCATTAACGATAAGTCTATCTATTAGGAAAGAAATCTTCAATACAAGCAAAAACAGCTCTTGTTATCCAAGAAGAGCTGTTCTATTTTATGAAAGAGAATCACTAGTGCCCCTTGTGCTTCTCTTTACGTTTTTGCTGTTTGCGTTCAAATTTCTCTTGCTTGAGCAATTGCTTTTGGAGACTAGACTGTTGTTTTGAATGCTTTTTTCGTTCCTCGTACTGCAACTGTAAAAGCTCTTGTGACTTAGAAGAAACTTTCTGCTTCACCTGTTTCTTTACAGCTCGCTGCAGACGCTTCGGATTCTTAATCTTCACATGCTGTTTGACTGTTGCCTCTGGACTAAAAGATAACCGAACAAACTGAGTCTGTAAAAGTTTCAAAATTTCATCCTCTTTTGGTTCCTGACCAAATGTCACACGACAAACTTGATAAGTTCCCTCATACTCTTGTTCAAACAATCCATGCCAAAATCCATCTTCAAAATAAACTGTCAAGCCAATTGAAACGATTTCCACGACAGCACCTCCTTAAATCTAGCCCTAAGAATGGACAACCAAGGAGGAAGGTTACTGATAGGCTTGCCTACGTCTGGACTACCAACCAGAACTGTGTTTTTATCTTAGTTGGGACTATTATAGCATAATCCAATTTAAAAATCCTCCAGATCCTACTCTGAAGGATTCCTATCTTATTTCACAACGATATTAACGAGTTTGGTTGGCTCAAACAGTTTGGGGAACTGTTTGAGGTTGCAAATGAGCAAATAAATTGGTTATTTCACCACAATATTCACAAGCTTGTTAGGGACACTAATCACTTTCACGATTTCCTTACCGTCAATTTCTGCTTTGACTTTTTCGTCAGCGAAAGCAATTTCTTGCAATTCTTCGCGTGACAGGTCTTTAGCGACCATGAGTTTGGCACGAACTTTACCTTTGATTTGGACGACGATTTCGATTTCGTCTTCAACCAATTTGCTTTCGTCCCATGTTGGCCAAGCTACATAAGAGATGGACTCACCTGTTGCTGCGACTGTTTGCCAGAGTTCTTCTGCCAAGTGAGGCGCAAATGGGGCGATCAATTGGATAAAGCCTTTAGCGTAGTCTACATAGAGTTTGTCTTCCTTGTTAGCTGCGTTGACAAAGACCATGAGCTGGGCAATGGCTGTGTTGAATTTCATGGACTCGATTTGCTCTGTGACAGCTTTAACAGTTTCGTTGTAAACCTTGTCAAGAGCGCCATTGTTTTCCCCAACGATTTCCTTACTTGTGATCAAACGGTACACACGGTCAAGGAATTTACGACTTCCTTCCAAGCCTTCTTCTGACCAAGCGATCGAAGCATCGAGTGGTCCCATGAACATTTCATAAACACGAAGGGTATCGGCACCGTATTGTTCCACCACATCGTCTGGGTTGACAACGTTCTTGAGCGATTTAGACATCTTGGCTGGCGCTTGCTCCAGTTCTTCTCCTGTTTCCACATGGAAGAAGGATCCGTCACGTTTTTCAACCTTGTCAGTCGCCACAAGCGCACCACGGTGATCACGGTAGCTTGTTCCCAAAATCATTCCTTGGTTAAAGAGTTTTTGGAATGGTTCCTTAGTTGGAACAACGCCGAGGTCATAGAGGAATTTGTGCCAGAAACGAGCGTAAAGCAAGTGAAGTACAGCATGCTCTGCTCCACCCACGTAGATATCTACTGGTAACCATTGTTTGAGAAGGTCCTCATCAGCCAATTTCTCTGTGTTGTGCGGATCAATATAGCGGAGGTAGTACCAGCTTGAACCAGCCCACTGTGGCATAGTATTGGTTTCGCGACGACCTTTAACACCATCTTCACGAGTCACTTCAAGCCAGTCTGTCAAGTTAGCCAATGGGCTTTCACCTGTACCTGAAGGGCGGATATCCTTGGTTACTGGCAAGACAAGTGGCAATTCACTTTCAGGAACAGCAGTTGAAGTCCCGTCTTCCCAATGAATGATTGGGATTGGCTCACCCCAGTAACGTTGACGGCTAAAGAGCCAGTCGCGGAGACGGTAGGTAACCTTCTCCTGACCACAGCCTTTTTCTTCCAACCAAGCCACAATTTTAGCAATCGCTTCTTCTTTGTTCAGCCCATCTAGGAAGCCTGAATTGACATGAAGACCGTCTTCAGTATAGGCAGCTTCTGCTACATTTCCACCTTCAAGCACTTCTACGATTGGAAGATCAAATTGTTTGGCAAATTCCCAGTCACGTTGGTCATGGGCAGGCACAGCCATAACAGCACCTGTCCCATAGCTAGCAAGAACATAGTCGGCAATCCAGATTGGAATTTCCTTGCCGTTTACAGGGTTAATGGCATAAGCACCCGTCCAAACCCCTGTTTTTTCCTTAGCAAGGTCTGTACGAGCCAAGTCTGACTTGAGGCTAGCTTGGTGTTTGTAGTCAGCTACTGCCTCAGCTTGCTCTGAGCTTGTGATGGCATCTACTAGTTCATGCTCAGGAGCCAAGACTGTGAAGGTCGCACCGAAAAGCGTATCAGGACGAGTAGTAAAGACGGTAAATTCCTTGTCAGTCCCTTTCACTTTAAAAGTGACATTAGCACCAGTTGATTTACCAATCCAGTTGCGTTGCATATCCTTGATAGACTCTGGCCAATCAAGTTCATCCAAGTCATTGAGCAAGCGCTCTGCATAGGCCGTGATTTTAAGCATCCATTGACGCATCGGTTTGCGGACAACAGGATATCCCCCACGTTCAGAAGTTCCATCAGGAAGGACTTCTTCGTTGGCGATGGCCGTTCCTAATTCTTCGACCCAGTTTACTGGCACTTCCGCTTCATAGGCCAAACCTTTTTCGTAAAGCTTGGTAAAAATCCACTGAGTCCACTTGTAGTAGTTTGGATCTGTCGTGTTGACTTCACGATCCCAGTCATAAGAGAAGCCAAGCGCATTGATTTGGCGTTTGAAGTTGGCAATGTTTTCCGCCGTAAAGTCTGCCGGGTCATTCCCCGTATCCATAGCGTATTGCTCTGCAGGCAAACCAAAGGCATCCCACCCCATTGGGT
>CAUVMH010000069.1:0-5982 GCA_963552835.1 uncultured Streptococcus sp.
CGGATTTCACCACAACCGTCGATCTTAGCTGATTCCAGAAGCTCTGTCGGGATATTTTCACTAAACTGCTTCATGAGGAAGACCCCGAACGGCCAGCCAACTAAAGGTAAAATAACTGCCCAAAGGGTATCGTGGATTCCCATGAAATTGACAATCCGCACTAGAGGTACTAGGACAACCTGCTTAGGCAAGGCCATAGCCGCGATAAAGATAGCAAAGAGAATCCGTTGCCCGTAAAAGCGTTTCTTAGCCAAAACATAACCAGCTAGGGATGACGTCGCACAAACCAAGAACATGGTTGCAAGAGAAATGAAGACACTGTTCCACATCCATTGTAAAGCCGGGTTTTGAACGGCTAATTGCTGGAAGTTCTCTGTTGTCGGGTTTTGTGGCCACCATTGAGGCGGAATCATAATTGTATCCGGCTGAGATTTAAAAGCTCCAGTCAGAATCCAGTAGAATGGAAAGACAAAGAGCACGGTCAAAAGTGCTAAAATAACAGATGAGAACACTTTAAATGAATTAAATTTTTTTGGTTTCATATTCCTGCTCCTTTCTTTAATATTCCACATCGTTACCGAGAATCTTGAACTGGGCGAAACTGATAATCGCAATCATAATCGCCAGAAAGACTCCCATAGTGTTTGCATAGCCATATTCAGATAGCTTGAAGGCTTTTTCGTATAGATAGTACATAAGCGTACTCGTTGAATAGTTTGGCCCACCTGATGTCAACAGCTGAATCAAGGCGAAACATTGGAATGAGTTAATAGTAGTGATGATAGCGATATAAAGTGTCGTTGGCAAAAGGCTCGGCCATTTGATTTTCCAAAAAACTTGCATCTCTGTCGCCCCATCCACACGCGCGGCCTCAACTAGAGAATTATCGATATTTCCCATAGCTGCAATGTAGAGAATGATGGGCTGACCGACAGATGTTGTCAGCAAAATAACAATAATAGCAGCTAAGGCCCACTGTTTGTCTCCCAACCAAGAAATGTTTTGGTTGATGATATGGCCAGATTTCAAAACAAAGTTCAAAATACCAGATAGGGGATCGTAGATCCACTTCCACACGACTGTCACGGCAACACTACCTGTAACAACCGGTAGGAAGAAGACAAAACGGTAGAAAGAGCGAGAAACAGCATTCATCTCATAGGTCTGTGAAGCCACAAACAAAGAGAAGAGCACGACTACTGGCACAGAGCCGATTACAATAATGACTGTATTAATGAGTGACTTAACAAAAACTGGATCATTGAACATCCGAATGTAGTTATCAAAACCAACGAATGTAAATGAAGTCATTGTATAATTAAAGAAACTAGTGATAAATCCCATTATCATAGGCGCCAAAACAAATACTGTAAAGAATATAAGAATTGGAGCTAAAAACGCATATGATATTAGGGTTTCTTTCATTCTGATTTTATTGACTTTCACAATGAGGTACCCCTCTTTCAAGATTTTCTAACAAAATACCCCTTTTTCTATTTTTAGAGACTGACAACAGAAAAAGGGGCGGATTTTAAACTTGCTTATTTTTTAGTAATCGTTTCGTTTGCTTTTTCAGTAAATGTCTTCAAAGCAGGTTCAACTTTTTCATCTCCATTAGATACAGATTGCAACATTGGGAACCAGAGTGTTCTCATTTCTGCAAATCCATCAATGGTGTTGTAGTATGGTGAGTAGTATTTAGTCCAGCCACTGATTGTTTCCATACGCTTGTCATCATAGAGTTTACCAAATGATGTACGAACTGGGAAAGCACCTGTACGAACAACGTTCTTAGGTCCCCATTCTTTGTCATCAGCGATGAATTTCACAAATTTCTTAGCTGCTTCTACTTTCTTGTCGTCTTTGTTGTTAAAGACTGCAAAACCATTTACAAGATATTCAAGTGCTGGTTTACCTGAGTCTGATGGAAATGGTACTTCAACCACTTCTACTTTACTTGCTTCCAACAATTTAGCTTGGATACCATTTTGTGCTGGTGCCCAAAGTACAGTGTAAGAAGTTTGACCGTTAGCGAAGTTTTGGATATCTGCTCCGCCATCGTATTGAGAACCGTTCATCATGAGGCCATTGTTGATCCAGCTCACTGCTTTTTCAAGACCTTTGACAAATTTCGGATCATCAGTTGTATATTTAGTTACTTTTTCGTCTGTAACAGATCCACCGTAGAGGTTAGCGATGAAGGCACGAGTTCCTTGGTCTCCACCTTGACCGTTACTGAAGAGAGAGCCAGGTGTATAACCTTTATCTTTAAGCGCTTTCAAAACTTTTTCAAAGTCATCTGTTGTCCAGCCTTCTTTAACTAGGTTGAGGACACCAGCATCTTCCAACATTTTCTTATTCATTGCCATGTAGAATGGAGCAGAGCTGATTGGATACATATAAGCTTTGTCTCCAGCTTTGCTGGCTTGGATAATGTTATCGTTGTTAACATCTTTGACGAAATCATCTGTGAAGAGGTCGTTCAAGTCTGCCAACTTACCGTTTTTGCCGTATTGAATAATCCGGCCTGGTGCATCGAAGAGCACGTCTGGCGCTGTTCCAGCCTCGATAGCTGTCGTAATTTTTTCTGGACCTGACTTGAAGTCGATTGTTTCCAAATTAACATGAATATCTGGATTTGCTTTTTCAAATGCTTCAATGATGGATTTCTCATAAGTTCCCACACCATCGCTGGCATTTTCTTGAGTGAAGACCGGGAATGCCCACCAAGTAATCTCTGTCTTACCAGATTTATCACCAGAGCTAGCTGCTTTATTTGAGCTACCACCACCGCTACAAGCTGCTAACGTAAGAACTGCAGCTCCCGCTACCAATGAACAAAGCAATTTCTTCATTTTCATTTGTTTTTCTCCTTTAAAATTAAGATTCCAAGCTGACCTAAACAGCTTTTACCTGCCTATTGGAGAGTGGGACGGACCTCTTTCATTAGGCGCCCCAGCCTCGTTTTTCCTGTGTTATTTCTCTGGACAAGCGTCCACCTATATTTGATTAAAATCCTAAACTTTTAAAAGTACAATCACTCCTTCTCTGTGACCTTTCTTTTATCCTAAAATAAAGTCAGTCAGTTCATTTTAGGTTGTTTTACAAAGTAATTCGTTTTTGAGTCTCACTATCAAACAGATGACTCTTAGGTAGTTTGAAGGTGAAGCGAAGCTTCGAACCTGGCTCCAGATAATTGGAAGCATCTACCTTGGCTGAAAACTCTTGGCTGCCCACCTTACAGTAGAGCACTGAGTCACTACCCAGCAACTCTGACACGACAACTTCCGCATCGACCACATCGCCAGGGAAAGTATCCTCTACAATCAAGTCGGCTGAGATATCCTCTGGTCGGATACCCAAAATAACTTTCTTACCTTGGTAGCCTTTTTCTGTCAAAAGCTTCTCTTGACCACCCGTCAGAGTAAGATTGAGTTGATCACCATCAGTCAGTTGATGACCAGATACCATCACTTCAAAGAAGTTCATAGCTGGACTGCCGATAAAGCCTGCAACAAACTTATTCGCTGGTTCATTGTAAAGCTCTTGCGGAGTTCCGACTTGCTCGATACGACCGATAGTTCCCGTGCCCGCTTCATTTTTCGTCGCTGACATGATAACAATGCGGTCAGCCAGTGTCATGGCTTCTGTCTGGTCGTGGGTAACGTAGATGGTTGTTGCTCCGATACGGCGGTGGATTTTGGCAATCTCAGCACGCATGGACACCCGCAGTTTCGCATCCAAGTTTGACAAAGGTTCATCCATCAGGAAAACCTTGGCATCTCGGACGATGGCCCGTCCCATAGCTACCCGTTGACGTTGACCACCAGACAAGTCCGCTGGTTTGCGGTCTAGAAACTCTTTCAAACCAAGGATTTCAGCTGCTTCTTGCACCCGTTTGTCGATATCTTCCTTGCTGTACTTGCGCAGTTTCAATCCGAACGCCATGTTGTCATAGACTGTCATGTGTGGATAGAGGGCATAGTTTTGGAAAACCATGGCAATATCACGATCCTTGGGAGCAATATCATTGACTAATGTCTCATCAATGTAAAGCTCGCCCTCAGTGATGTCCTCCAGTCCCGCAATCATACGCAGCGTTGTGGATTTCCCACATCCAGAAGGGCCAACAAAGACGATAAATTCTTTGTCTTTGATTTGCAAGTCGAAATTTTCTACAGAGTAGAAATCACTATTAGGATATTTTTTGTAGAGCTTATTTAACTTTAAGGTCGTCATTGCTTTACCTCACTTTATTTTACTGCTGCAACGAAACGCTCGGTGATTTCCTTTGGTCGAGTAATGGCTCCGCCTACTACAATACCGCGGACACCCAAATCATGGATTTGCTTGGCTTGATCTGGATAGTGGATCTTACCCTCAGCAATCACATCCACCCCCGCATCACAGAGCTTCTTGACCAGTTCAAAATCTGGTCCGTCTACCTTAGGACTGTAGGACGTGTAGCCTGATAAGGTCGTACCAACAAAGTCAACGCCAGATGCTACAGCTGCCACACCTTCCTCAAAGGTACTAATGTCGGCCATCAGCAGTTGCTGCGGATATTTCTTCTTGACTTGGCGGATAAAGTCCTCAATCTTCAAACCATCATAGCGTTCCCGCTGGGTGCAGTCCAGAGCGATGACCTCGATATCAAGGGCAGCCAGCTCATCCACTTCCCGCATGGTCGCAGTGATAAAAGGCTCCTGTGGTGGATAGTCCCGTTTGATAATCCCGATAATCGGGAGCTTGGTTACTTCCTTAATCTCCTTGATGTCTCGCACGCTGTTGGCTCGAATACCAACCGCTCCGCCCTCTTCAGCCGCCTTGACCAAGAGAGGGATGACTCCACCAGCCTCCGTATAGAGGGGCTCATGAGGCAGAGCTTGACAGGAAACGATAATGCCATCTTTGATTTTTGCAATTAATTGATCTTTGCTAATCTGTGACATAAATAATCTCTCCTTTTTCTATGTTTTCTCCGTTCTTTTTATAATGCCATTATATACAAAAAATAAAGCGCTTTCAATGCGTTTTGAGATTTAGATTTTAGTTTCTAAAAACCGACTTCCTTTCTTAAAAGCTGAAACTACTTTCAGGATTAGAAGTGTTTCTACAAAAAAGTTGTAATAGATTTTGAATAATTTACCATAAAAAGCCTGAGATTATGCTAATCTCAGGCTTAGTTTCTTTCTTACTACTATCTATTTTTACCAGTCTTTAAAAGCTTCCATCAAAGAAGGATGGTCAATCTTTGAACCACAAAGCCAGTTGAAGACCCTATCATTGACATAGACATTCATGGCTTCATGCTCGTACTCTGGCATGAGATGGTGCTCCTTAGTACACTCCAGCCGGTTGTAAATCGCAAACTGGGTAATCGGATAACAAACATCGTCAGCAAGTCCTGTTATCATCCGCACGCTCCCTTGAATGCGGTGAGCCATATTTTTCACATCGATATAGGACAAGGTCTGGATAATCTCATCCTCCGTTTCGTGGAAAGGATCGTGGAATTTAAAATAACGAAAGAGCTCATCATAGGCCTCGCTGGTATTGCCAATCTCCAGCACCCTCCGAAAGTCTGACAAGAAAGGATAGATAGCCACTGTCTGCTTAATGCGCGGATTGAGAGCCGCTGCCACCAAAGCCAAGGCTCCGCCCTGAGAAGCCCCGTAACTGGATAGATGATCCTCGTCCACAAGGTCCAAACTCGCCACAATCTCAACCAAGCTGTAAATATCTAGATAGACATCCTTATAAAAGAGACACTCTGGTCCATCCACTGCCCCACGGATAATCTGTCCCTTGACCGTATTGCCTCTTACAGGCGCTCCTCCATCAAAGGAATAGCCTGACTGGCCGCGTACATCCATAGATACAACACCATAGCCAGCAACCGTATAAGCTAGCATATCGGACCAATCCCAGCCACGCCCCATATAACCGTGGAAATGAAAGATAATCGGAACTTTTTTACTC
>CAUVMH010000070.1:0-5949 GCA_963552835.1 uncultured Streptococcus sp.
TCTGTCAAACGATAGATACTCGTACAGACCTCTTTTAAGAAGCGTCTGTCATGCGAAACAGTGATTAGACCGCCGGGATAGGAGGCAAAGAGTTTTCTGATTTCGGGTTGAGAAGTGGGAGAAAAATTACGTGCAGGCTCATCCAGAAGGAGAAAGTTTGGTTTGCGCAACACTAAATCCAAAAGTAGGAGTTTGCCTTGTTGCCCGCCAGATAGGGAGCGGATTTGGTGGTGCATCTCTGGATAGCTGAAATTGAGACTGGCTAGGTGAGATTGGATTTTCTGTAGTTCTTCTTTTTGTCCAGTGTGGCTGAGGTAGGCTACTGGAGATAAATCCAATTGCAGTTTTTTATGGTAATCTTGTGGCATAAAACCAAGCGAAATCTCTCTTTTGGCACTGAGCAGTTGTTGCAACTTGGCTAACAGAGTTGATTTCCCAACACCATTTGGCCCGATGATACCGATTTTATCTTGGCCACGGACAGTGAGTTGTATCCCCTGAACTAAAATGCACTTGCCAATGGATAAATTTTCTTTTTCCAGTTGGATTAAGACTTTAGAAGCCGGTAATGGTTGGATGTCTGAGAAGAAAAGTTGAATTTGTTCCTCTTCAAGTGGCTTTTGGGTCATGGACTGAGCTTCCTTTTCAAAGCGTTTTTCTTGAGAGAGAACAGTTTTCATCTTTTTAGCCAAAAGGCGACCAGCAGTACTGTCTTTGGTAGCTCGAAGTGCAGTTTCTACATTTTGCTTAACTCGGCGATGTTTTTCCATGGTTTTATCATAGGCTCTCTGGTCGTTAGCAGCTTGCTGACTTTGTCTTGCAAAATTAGCCTTTCTCTGCTCACTATAGCGATCATAGTCTAAATGCTCGACTAGTGTTTCTGCTTCTTTCCGATGCTTGACCAGTCGCAAGTGGACAATAGTATCTGCCGTTTGAGAAAGAAAGTCTTCATCATGGGAAATGAAAATAACAGTTTGCCTAATCTTTTGAATCTGACTTTTTAGCCAATCAACCGTCTCAAGGTCTAGGTCATTTGAAGGTTCATCTAAAAATAGAATCTCAAAGGTTTTTGCTAACTCGTGGATGAGTTGAACTTTCAAAGCTTCGCCCCCTGATAGACTGCCAATTTCTTGGTTGCTAGCAAAACGGTCGCTATCAAAGTGCAACTCCTCCGCCAAACGATAAAGAATACTGTAGTCTAAATCAGCAGAATCCAAAAAGAAGTAGTCATGTATAGTTTTATTTTTCAGGATCTCAGGAAGTTTTTGAGGAATGTAGGCCAGTGATTGAAGATCAGACTGGATGTCGCCCTTGATAGTAAAATCAGGTAATGCTTCCCCCATTAAAGCTCGTAGTAAGGTCGATTTGCCGTTCCCTTCTTCACCAATAATAGCAACCTTTTCCCCGTCTTGGATAGTCATGCTTAGGTCAGATACAAGATCTCGTAGATCTTTGTTTTGAGTGATGGTTAGATGGTTGATTTTTATCATATTGTTGCCCTTTCTAGAATGTCGATAGTGCATAACAAAAAGCTCTACTTTATCTAGTAGAGCCCAAAGTCACTGTCAAAACTCTATTATCCTCGTTGAAAAACTCGTCAAACTAGCTTGGAGCTGCCTAACCTAACCCAAGAGGAGCATAGCTTTCTAGTTTTTTGATTTTCAATGGAGACAAGATACTAGAAAACCTAGTATAAAAAGAGCACACAAAAAGAGACAAAAACAAGATCTACTAAATAAAGATTCTTTATTTGATAGACTTAGTTGTTCATGTCTCCCTTACCTCCGAGTATTAGTACCTCTATCCTATACCATTCAGGAAATTTTGTCAATAGAAAACAAGTAATTTCAAGCTCTAAAAACCGAAAACAGGTCCATAGAGAGTCAGTACGTGTTTGACATGTTCGTAGTGGAACTTGTCATAGTTGCGCCAAGCAGCACGAGCTTGATCATTTAGTTTTAGGCTCCCTAGTCCAATCAGAAGACTGGTACGTTGGTAAAATTTCTCAAGGTCGATTAAGATACTGTTGTCCAGCTTTTCTGCTTTTTTTAGTTCCTTAAGAGTGGTGTTCAGCAGTTCTTGCAGTCGAAGATCATCGGCTGTTCCTTGTTTACAGCTTTGGTAGCTTTTATTTAACTCGGAAAGGAGTTGGTAAGCTTCAGTGATGAGTGCTTTGTCTTCCATATGAGCGTCCTCCATGCTCTGATGTATTCTTGCCTATAGTATAGCACTAAATAGAAAATATACCATAGTAAATATGTTAACAAATGAGATTTTAATATCAAAGTTTGGAAGGCTGACTTGTAACTTTTTCATGGTATAATCAAGTGAGTACATCTTTATGGAGGAAATATGAAGTTAAACATTCAAGAAATTCGTAAGCAGCCTGAAGGCCTAGACTTTGAACAAGCTTTAGACCTGGCAGCAGACTTGCGTAAACGGAATCAAGAGATTTTAGATGTCAAAGATATCCTTGCAGTGGGAAAGGTGCAGTACGAAGATCGTCTGTATTTCTTAGACTATCAGCTATCTTATACCATTGTCCTTGCTTCCAGCCGCAGTATGGAGCCAGTTGAGTTGGCTGAATCTTATCCAGTCACAGAAGTTTTCATGGAAGGAGCGACCAACCAACTAGACCAGGAAGTTCTAGATGATGACTTGGTCTTGCCTATCGAAAATGGAGAAATCGACCTTGCTGAGAGCGTAGCAGATAATATCTTGCTCAATATCCCAATCAAGGTCTTGACGGCAGAAGAAGAGGCGGGCCAAGGTTTTGTGTCAGGAAATGACTGGCAAATCATGACTGAGGAAGAATACCAAGCCCAACAAGCAGTCAAGAAAGAAGAAAACAGTCCATTTGCTGGCTTGCAAGGACTATTTGATGGAGACGAGTAGATGGTTTTATCCAAGAAACGTGCCCGTCATGTCATAGAGGAAATTATTGCCCTTTTTCCAGATGCTAAGCCTAGTCTTGATTTTCGCAATCATTTTGAACTCTTGGTTGCAGTGATGCTGTCAGCTCAGACGACAGATGCAGCGGTAAATAAGGCCACACCAGGTCTCTTCGCTGCTTTTCCGACACCACAAGCCATGTCTGTCGCGACTGAAAGTGAAATTGCTTCACACATTTCTCGCCTGGGACTGTATCGAAATAAAGCTAAATTTCTTAAAAAATGTGCCCAACAGTTACTAGACGATTTTGACGGTCAAGTGCCTCAGACTCGAGAGGAATTAGAAAGTCTAGCTGGTGTTGGTCGTAAAACAGCAAATGTAGTATTGAGTGTGGGGTTTGGAATTCCTGCTTTTGCAGTGGACACTCATGTGGAGCGTATCTGTAAGCATCACGATATCGTTAAAAAATCAGCTACGCCACTTGAAGTAGAAAAACGTGTCATGGACGTCCTACCACCAGAAGAGTGGTTAGCAGCTCACCAGGCTATGATTTACTTTGGACGAGCTATCTGTCATCCCAAAAATCCAGAATGTGACCACTATCCCCAGTTATATGATTTTAGCAATGTTTAAGCGGACTCTGAAAAAGTTTTTGCTTGATTTTAAGGGTGCTTTGTGCTATAGTAAATGATAACTAAATAGTCCTTTAAACTTGTCCCGTGAGGCAGGCAAGGAGCGCGATAAAGTAGAAGGGTGAAGTCTATACTGTTTATAGTAGGGCTCGCTTGGCTATACATTTCAAGTCTCCTTGTAGAAGGAGACTTTTCTTTTTGGAGGTTTGTCATGAAGACAAAAGAAGTTGTAGACGAATTGACTGTCAAACGAGCGATTACGCGAATTACTTATGAGATTATTGAGCGCAATAAAGACTTGAATAAGATTATCCTAGCTGGGATAAAAACGCGTGGTGTTTTCATCGCTCATCGTATCAAAGAACGCTTGGAGCAGTTGGAAAACATCACTGTACCTGTTGTGGAATTGGACACCAAACCTTTCCGTGATGATGTTAAAAGTGGAGAAGATACTTCTTTGATTTCTGTTGATGTGACAGACCGTGAAGTTATCTTGGTCGATGATGTACTCTATACAGGTCGTACCATCCGTGCTGCTATCGATAATATTGTTGGTCATGGTCGTCCTGCGCGCGTGAGTTTAGCAGTTCTCGTCGATCGTGGACATAGAGAATTGCCTATCCGTCCAGATTACGTTGGGAAAAATATCCCAACCAGTCGTTCTGAAGAAATCATCGTAGAGATGACAGAACTTGATGGTCAAGACAGAGTTTTGATTACTGAAGAAGCTTAGAAAGCTGAAGGAGTAGCCATGTCAGAAAATCAACAAGCATTGAACCATGTGGTGTCCATGGAAGACCTCACTGTTGATCAAGTGATGAAATTGATTAAGCGAGGAATTGAGTTTAAAAATGGAGCCCAGCTTCCTTATGAAGACCATCCGATTGTTTCAAATCTTTTCTTTGAGGATTCTACACGGACACATAAGTCCTTTGAAGTGGCAGAGATTAAGCTAGGGCTGGAGCGACTTGACTTTGATGTGAAGACCAGTTCAGTAAATAAGGGTGAGACACTGTATGATACCATCTTAACCTTGTCTGCGCTTGGTGTAGATGTCTGCGTGATTCGCCACCCAGAGGTCGATTATTACAAAGAATTGATTGCGAGTCCAACCATTACGACTTCCATTATCAATGGTGGAGATGGTTCAGGTCAACACCCTAGTCAGAGCCTGCTTGATTTGATGACCATTTATGAAGAATTTGGTCACTTTGAGGGTCTCAAGGTTGCTATTGCAGGTGACTTGGACCACTCACGTGTTGCCAAATCCAATATGCAGATTTTGAAACGCTTGGGAGCTGAACTTTTCTTTGCAGGACCTGAGGAATGGAGAAGTCAAGAGTTTGCGGACTATGGACAGTTTGTAACTATTGATGAGATTGTTGATCAGGTGGATGTTTTGATGTTACTCCGAGTTCAACATGAACGCCATGATAGTGGAGCCGTTTTTTCAAAAGAAGACTACCATGCTCAACACGGCTTGAACCAAGAACGCTATAATCGCTTAAAAGAAACAGCAATCATTATGCATCCGGCTCCAGTGAATCGAGATGTGGAAATTGCGGACCACTTGGTTGAAGCGCCAAAATCACGCATTGTCCAACAAATGACCAACGGTGTCTTTGTTCGAATGGCAATTTTAGAATCCGTATTGGCGAGTAGAAACGCCAACTAAAACACAAGACGTTAAAAGACGCCAGTGAGCGTCCACGAGAGGTGAAAATATGACAAAAAGACTTCTAGTATTAGAAGATGGCACAGTTTTTGAAGGTAAGGCCTTCGGAGCAGATATAGATGTAACAGGCGAAATCGTCTTTAATACAGGGATGACCGGCTACCAAGAATCCATTACAGACCAGTCTTATAATGGACAAATCTTGACCTTTACCTATCCTTTGGTGGGAAATTATGGCATTAACCGTGATGATTATGAATCCATCATTCCAACTTGTAAGGGAGTTGTCGTTTTCGAAGAAGCGCGTCGAGCTAGCAATTGGCGCAACCAAATGACCTTGGATGAATTTTTGAAAGCCAAGAAAATCCCTGGTATTTCAGGAATTGACACCCGTGCTCTGACAAAAATTATCCGCAAGCATGGTACTATGCGTGCAACCCTTACACATGTTGGCGATACCATGGACCATATCACAGCCCAGCTCCAAGCAACAGTCTTGCCGACAGACAATATCAAACAGGTTTCTACTAAAACTTCCTATCCAGCTCCTGGAGTTGGATTAAGTGTCGTACTGGTCGACTTTGGTCTCAAACACTCCATCTTACGCGAACTTTCCAAACGCAACTGTAATGTGACCGTCGTTCCGTATTCAACAACAGCGGAAGAAATTCTCCACCTCAATCCTGATGGAGTTATGTTGTCAAATGGTCCAGGTAACCCAGAAGATGTTCCAGAAGCACTGGACATGAT
>CAUVMH010000071.1:0-5889 GCA_963552835.1 uncultured Streptococcus sp.
TGAATGGCCACGGGAATCAAAGACAGAGAAATCAAAAAGATGCTGGTAAAGATGAGCTGGAACCAGCTAAGCATCCGACGATTGGCGAAAGTTTTTCTAAAACCAATCAAGCTTGAAAAATAATTAAAAGGATAAGGTAACATAGCTGCCTCTTTCTAAAATTATAATCAGGTGGTGGCCAATAAAGAACTTATTGGCTGCCATATAACTATAATTGTCTTTAAATCAAAAACAGGGTGGGACAAGATTATCCCTTGTCTCCACCACTTGTTAAACCAGATACAAAATTCTTTTGCAGGAAGAAGAAGAGAATACAGATTGGAAGGGCAGTGAGAATCGCACCGGCAGCAAAGAAGGCAATTTTTTGATTCTTGACATCGCTGACGAAGGTACGAAGACCAACTGCAACCGTATAAAATTCTTTTTCACGAAGAAGGAAGCTAGAGAGGATATAGTCTCCGAAAGGTCCCATGAAGGCCCAGAGAGCTTGCACAGCAATCATTGGACGAACGAGAGGCAGGACAATCTGCCAGAAGCGTCTGAAATGACCAGCACCGTCTAATTTAGCTGACTCATCTAGAGACATAGGAACGGTATCGAAGTATCCTTTCATCAACCAAGCATTCATTGGAATACCACCACCCACATAAAGGAAGATGAGGAACCAGCTTTGGTTAAGGGCATTGAGCATCAGCGCCATAACGAAGAAGGCGGTCAGAGCTGCAATGGTTGGCACCATTTGGATAATCAAGAAGAAAACCAAACTTTGCTTTCTTGCGATGAAATTGTAACGGCTGTATGCATAACCTGCAAGTACCACTATACTGGTTTGGACAATCATTGTCAAGACGGCAATGATAATGGTGTTAAAGTACCAAGTACCATATAGAGTCTCTGAAAAGAGACGAGAGAAGTTTTCCAGACTGAAGTTGATGTCTGTGTCTAGCTTGAAGGCCACGACATTCCCCGTCTTGAAAGCAGACATGATCGTGATCAAGAGCGGGTAGAGAATGATAATGGAAAGCACTACAAGGTAGAGATAGGTCAAACTATGGTTGATAAAACGTTTAAATTTAACAGAACTATTCATCTTATACATCCTCCATATCAAATGCGTGTAGTTTCTTGAAGGCAATCATAGAGATAGAGATGACGATGATGGAGATGATGAGGGTAACGGCCGCCGCCATTGAATATTGCGGTGCTGTACCTGTGGTCAAACGGTAAATCCAAGAGATCAGGATATCAGTTGAACCGGCTCCTCCACCGACACTACCAGGACCACCTGCATTGAAGAGGTAGATGATTGAGAAGTTATTAAAGTTAAAGGTGTATTGACTGATCAAAGTTGGTGCCGCAACTGCCAAGATCATTGGGAAAGTGATGTTGCGGAATTTCTGCCAAGCATTGGCTCCGTCGATGTAGGCTGCCTCGTAAAGGTCGTTTGGAATAGACTGCAAGATACCTAAGGTCAGGACATAGATATAAGGGAATCCAAGCCAACCTTGCATCATAATCAGAGCAATCTTAGTCCAAGTCGGATCAGTCTTCCACGGAATCAGATGTCCATCTAGGAAGGGAAGAACCTTGCTGAGAAGCGGGATGACTTGAGTGTTGATGGCACCGATACTATCGTTGAACATGTTTGAGAAAGTCAGGATAGTGATAAAGGCTGGAACTGCCCAAGGAAGCAGGAAGATAACACCGAAGATGCGTTTTCCTTTGATGAATGGTTGGTTTGCAATAATAGCAGTGAAAATACCGATTACGATTTGCAAAGTAGAGGCTGCCAGTGCCCAGATGATAGTCCAAGTCAAGACAGAACCAAAGGCCGCACGGAAGGTACTTAATTGCCAAATGTTAGCAAAGTTGGTAAAGCCAACCCAATCCAAGAGTTTATTTGGTGGCAAGTGTTTGAAATCATAGTTGGTAAAGGCGATCAAGAGCGTTACCAATACGGGGAAAATGATAGCAAAGGTCATTGCCAGATAAGAAGGGATGATGAGTAAGTAAGGGAAGCCATTTTCATAGATTCCATCAAACATTTCCTTCAAAGTAGTATGAACAGGATAATCATTGTTCCACTGTTTAGCAACCGTCCGAGCATCCTTCAAGTTAAATCCATAGAAAATCAGGAAAAATACCACGAGGATGAGGTGGAAGGCACCGCGGATCAGCATGAAGAGTGAGTTGTCACCACGGACTTCACCAAGGGTGATGAGATTTTCAATTTCTGGTAGGGCAATAGCTACGAAATAAGCTAAAAATGCAACCGTAACCCCAAGAAAGATGTATCCTTTGGCTTTTTGATCATTATAGATTTGCCCCAACCCTGGAATGAGGGAGCGCAACATGGCTTGTTTGGGATCTTTTTTTGTCATTGTAGTCTCCTTAGATACGAGAAAGATTGAGGAATTGCAGTAAGTACAAGTCCTAATCCGAGTTTTTCTTAATTAGAAGATAGAATAAAGCCTCATTCTATCAAACAAGGGGTAGGGAAAATTCCCACCCCTTTATTTAAACTTGCTTATTTGTTGCCGAATTTTTGATCGATAGTTTCTTTGATCAATTTAACAGCATCTTCAGCTGAAGTTTTAGCATCTTTCTTACCGCTTACAGCATCGAAGAGCATGTTCTTAGCTGGATCCCAAACAGTACTCATTTCAGAGATGTTTGGCATTGGTTGAGCTGATTGGAACTGTTTAACAACTGCGTCTGTCAGTTCATCTTTCTTGCTTACTGCATACTCGCGTGCTTCTGTGTTAGCAGGTACTTCGTTAGTAGCATCGTAAAATGCTTTTTGTTGATCAGTTGAAGTCAAGAAGTCAACGAATTTTTGAGCAACTTCTGGGTTTTTAGCACCAGTTGGGATAACCCAAGCTTTACCACCACCGAAAGCAGCGTATTCTTTTCCGTTTGGAAGAGTTGGGATAGTTGAAACACCATAGTTTACTTTAGCTTCTTTCAAAGCAGATGCTTTCCATGGTCCATCGATGATAGCAGCAGTTTTGCCTTCTTGGAATTGTGATTGGATCAAGTTTCCAGCGCCTTCAGTATCTTGCATTCCTTTAGGCCATTTTGCATACCAAGTTTTAGCGTATTCAATACCTTTAATTGCACCTTCATTAGCAAGACCGATATCTTTAGGATCTTTACCATTGTCACCGAATACATAACCGCCGTTACCAGCTAGAAGTCCGTAAGCGTAGTAGAAGTTTGTCCAGTCAGCAAGGAAAGCAGATGTTTTGCCATCTTCGCCTTCGAAAGCGTACTTGCTATCTTTAGCCAACTCTTCAAGTTCAGCAAATGTTGTAGGAGCTTTTTGGATCAGGTCTTTGTTATAGTACATTACCAAAGTCTCGATAACAGCAGGTGCTCCGTATGTTTTACCTTCTGTTGTTACAAGAGATTCAGTAGTTTTATCTGTCTTACTATCTTTGCTTAATTTTACTTCGTTTAATTGTCCATCTGTACCGAGGCTTCCTACGCGGTCGTATGGAGCCATCAAAACGTCTGGAGCTTTACCAGACTGGTTGTCGAGTGAAAGGTTGTCCAATCCACCCATTTGGTCACCAGTTTTAATAGTAACTTTAGAACCAGTTTCTTTTTCAAAAGCTGCAGCAGCTTTCTCCATGTAAGCCTTGTACTGCTCTTCAACGTATACTGTAACGTTCTTGTCGCCTGATTCAGATGACTTGCTTGAAGAAGATTTGCTTCCGCAAGCTGTCAAGATGAAGCCTGCCAATGCAACAGTACCGAGAACAGCAACGCTCTTCAACATTTTGTTTTTCATGATTATTCCTCCTAAAGAATAAAAGTATAATACCATCTAAGAACACGCTTGCATAGCGCAAACGTTTTCTTGAACTTAAAATAATTTTAGCACAAAAGGTAAACGCTTGCAAGCGTTTTTAAGAAAATTTTAAAAAATTTTTAAGGAAAGAGTGTTAATTTAAATAATATATAAGGAAAGAAATTTGAAATCTATGGTATAATAAATAAAAAAAGTTTTTTAAAAAGCTTGCACTTGAAAAAAAAATAGGTTATAATTCAAGCAACGCAAACGTTTTCGCTAAATAAAGTAGGAAACAAGCATGAAAAAATTTTTGAGGTGTTACATATGAAAGCGAGACAAAGTGGTGTATTGATGCACATTTCCTCTTTGCCAGGCAAGTACGGGATTGGTTCTTTTGGTCAGTCTGCTTATGATTTTGTGGATTTCTTAGTTAGAACGAAGCAACGTTATTGGCAAATCTTGCCTTTGGGAACGACTAGCTATGGGGACTCTCCTTACCAGTCTTTCTCAGCCTTTGCAGGGAATACTCACTTTATTGATTTAGATTTCTTGATTGACGAAGGCCTGTTGGCAGAAGAAGATCTAAAAAGCGTTGATTTTGGTGATGATCCAAAAGCTGTAGATTATGCAAAAGTATTTGAAGCACGTCGTCCTCTTTTGGAAAAAGCGGTTGCTCGTTTCCTTAAAGTTGGCGATCTTGACAAATTCCGTCACTTTGTTGCAGAAAATGCAGCTTGGTTGGAGCTTTTTGCGGAATACATGGCTGTTAAAGAGCATTTTGATCTGAAAGCTTGGACAGAATGGCCAGATGAAGCGATTCGTCGTCGCCAACCAGAAAGTTTGGCTAGCTATCGTGAGAAATTGGCAGACAAGCTGGAATACCACCGTGTAACTCAATATCTCTTCTTTAAACAATGGTTGGAACTCAAGAAATATGCCAATGACCATCACATCGAAATCGTTGGTGACATGCCAATCTATGTAGCTGCTGACAGCGCAGATGTTTGGGCTCAGCCTCACTTCTTCAAGACAGATAAGCAAGGTCGCCCAGTTAAGGTTGCTGGCTGCCCACCAGATGAATTTTCAGAGACTGGCCAATTGTGGGGTAACCCAATTTATAATTGGGATGCTATGGATCAAGATGGCTATGCTTGGTGGATTGAGCGCCTGCGCGAAAGCTTCAAGATTTACGACATTGTTCGGATTGACCACTTCCGTGGCTTTGAGTCTTATTGGGAAGTGCCAGCTGAGTCTGACACAGCAGCTACTGGTCACTGGGTCAAAGGTCCAGGTTATAAGCTGTTTGCCGCAGTGAAAGAAGCTTTAGGTGATTTAAACATCATTGCAGAAGACCTTGGATTCATGACGGATGAAGTCATTGAATTGCGTGAACGAACTGGCTTCCCAGGTATGAAGATTCTGCAATTCGCTTTCAATCCAGATGATGAAAGCATTGATAGCCCACACTTGGCGCCACATAACTCTGTGATGTACACTGGTACTCACGACAATAATACTGTATTGGGCTGGTATAAGGATGAGATCGATGATCCAACCCGTGAATACATGGCTCAGTACACTAACCGCAAAGAATACGAAACGGTGCCACATGCAATGCTTCGTACAATCTTTGCTTCTGTTAGCTACATGGCTATCGCAACGATGCAAGATTTGCTAGAGCTAGATGGCTCTGCCCGCATGAACCTGCCTTCTACAATTGGCGGCAACTGGGCATGGCGGATGACAGCTGAAGAGCTAAACCCTATTGTAGAAGGTCAGCTTTATCATTTGACTAAGGTCTATCGTCGTCTGAATACGGACTTACTTTCATAAGACAATAAATTTCAATACTTTCTAATACTAGGAGAAATCATGTCAAACTTACAAACATATATCCAAAAAACTTATCAAAAGCAAATTGCTGATTGTAGCAATGAAGAGCTTTATTTGGCTCTCTTGAACTACACAAAATCAGCGAGCGCTCAAAAGCCAGTTAATACTGGTAAAAAGAAACTCTACTACATCTCTGCTGAGTTTCTGATTGGTAAACTCTTGTCAAACAACTTGATTAACCTTGGCCTTTACGACGATGT
>CAUVMH010000072.1:0-5886 GCA_963552835.1 uncultured Streptococcus sp.
GCACGCTCATTCAAGCTGGCTGCTGGGTCTTGGAAAATCATCTGAATCTTACGAATCAATTCAGCTTCATCAGCTTTAGATTGCTTCCCGTTGATTTTTTTACCTTCGTATAAGATGTCACCTGCACTGGTATCATTCAAGCCGATGATAGCACGGCCGATGGTTGTTTTACCAGAACCAGACTCACCTACAAGGGAAAAAGTTTCTCCTTTATTGATAAAGAAATTCGCATTTTTTACAGCTACAAATTTCTTACTTCCTTCGCCGAAGGAAATTTCTAAATCTTTAATTTCAACTAATTTTTCAGTCATTTCCTTCCTCCTAAGCTTCTAAGTGATTGAAGCCCATTTTTGAACGAATTTTATCATGAAGGTTTTCGATAATAGCTGGCTTCTCAACTCTTGGTGCATCTTCGTGCAAGAGCCAAGTCTTAGCCCAGTGCGTATCGGAAACCTGAAAGGCAGGAGCTTTTTCTTCGAAATCGATAGCCATTGCATAGTCCGAACGAAGCGCAAAAGCATCCCCTTTAATGCTAGTATATAGCGATGGTGGTGTACCTGGAATCGAGTAGAGTTCACCATTTGCTTCAGCTAACTGCGGCAAGCTAGACAGCAGGCTCCATGTATATGGATGTTTTGGATCGTAGAAGATTTCCTCAACCGTTCCATATTCAACGATTTCGCCAGCATACATAACTGCCACTTTATCAGCAATACTTGCTACAACACCAAGGTCATGGGTAATAAAGACAGTCGTGAAATGGTATTCTGCCTGCAATGACTTGAGCAAGTCAATAATTTGGGCTTGAATCGTCACATCGAGGGCTGTTGTTGGCTCATCACAGATCAGAATATCTGGACGACAAGCCAAGGCGATCGCGATAACAATCCGTTGGCGCATCCCACCAGAATATTGGAAGGGATACTCTTCAAAACGTTTTTCAGCGTCTGGAATTCCAACTTTAGTCATGTAGTCGATTGCCATTTCTTTGGCTTCTTTGCTTGTTTTTCCTTGATGTTTTATGATAACTTCGGTAATTTGACTTCCGATTGTATTAATCGGATCTAAGCTAGTCATCGGATCTTGGAAAATAGTCGCAATTTTAGCACCACGAATGGGTTCCCAGTCTTTGTTGCTCTTTAGAGCAGTCAAATCAGTTCCCCGATAATCAATCGTTCCTTGGGCTACACGGCCATTTTCTTCCAACATTCCAGTAAATGTTTTTGTCAAAACAGATTTACCAGAGCCAGATTCTCCAACCAGAGCTAGAACTTCACCTTCAACTAGGTCAAGGGAAACGCCTCGAATGGCAGTCAATACTCTGTCACGAACGTCAAATTCCACGACAATATCGCGAGCAGTCAATATTACATTTTTATTTTTTGTCATATTTACTCCTATCTATGTGTCCGTGGATCACTTGCATCGGCTAAGTTTTGACCAACTACGAAGAAGGACAGGGATACCAAGATCAGGGTTGTCAATGGAATCCAGAAAAGGTAAGCGTTGGTTGTTACGTTTTGTGAATAGTCGGAAATCAAGCGTCCCAAACTTGGTACTGTTACAGGAAGACCAAGTCCAAAGAAGGATAGGAATGCCTCGTAAGAGATAAAGCTTGGAAGCATTTGCGAAGTTGTCGTCACGATAACAGATACCAACTGGGGCATGATATTCTTGGTCACAATCTTATATGTTGGAGTTCCCAAGGTACGCGATGCCAAGTTATACTCCAAATCACGATAACGCATAATTTGAATACGGATCGTATACGCAATTCCTACCCAGCCAGTGATGGTCATGGCGAAGATCAAGTTCCAGAAACCAGCACCGATAGAGTAAGTCAAGACAATGACAATCAAGAGGGCTGGAATATTTGAAATGATATTGTAGACTTCCATCATGACACGGTCAACTGCTTTGGAAATTCCCCAGATAGCACCAATAATGATTCCGATAATCAGGTTAATGAGTGTTGCGATAATGGAAATCAAGATAGAATTCCGCGCACCAAACCAAACACCGTCAAACAATGATTTACCATTACTGTCTGTACCAAACCAGTGTTCAGCATTTGGTTTGATATAGCGCATACTAAAGTCATTTACCTTGCTGACATCATTGAAATCGAAATTCGAGAACATGGGATAAATGAAACTCATCAAAACGATGGCAATCAGAATCCCTAACATGATCGTCGTTGATTTCTTTTTCAAGAACTGACGCATAACGGAGCGCCAGTATGAATAAGCTGGAGCATCAATCGTTTCAGAGGCAAAATCGTCACGTTTGACAAATTGGAATTTACTTTTATCAATTGTAGCCATTATTTACCTCCTTTAGATGTTAATTTAATACGTGGGTCAAGCATTGTCATCAAGATATCACCAACTAAGAGGGCAAAAATTGAAAGACAGGTGAAAATGAATACAAGACCAACCACCATTGAGTTATTTGATGCCTTAACAGAATCAATCAGCATTTTACCCATACCAGGAAAAGCAAAGACAGTTTCTGTCAGGGTCGCACCTGCAATAACACCAACGATAGAAGCTGGAATACTAGATACCAACGGCACCATCGCATTCTTGAAAATGTGCTTGTTCGAAATTTCTTTCTCAGAAAGACCTTTGGCACGAGCAAAGCGAACAAAGTCTTGGGATTGTAAGTCAATCATATAACGACGAATCCAGACAGCTGTCACAGGTGCGCTCAGAAGTCCAAGAATCAAGGATGGCAGAACATACGAACGCCAGTCGCCTGCTCCCAAAATTGGGAAAGAATCTGGAAGTCCAATAGCTGAACCAGCCAAACGAACAATATAAACAAGAGCGATGGTTGGCAGTGACATCATGAAGGTCAAGGCACCTGTTGAAATACTATCAAACCAAGTATTTTTCAAACGAGCCATATAAGAACCAAGCGGAACAGCAATCAAATAAGAAAGCGCCACACCAATCAGACCAATAATAGATGAGCTGACAATCATCGATGGGTTTTGATAGTTATTCTTGGTTGCAGTGTAAGCATCTCCCTTGCCATATTTAGCAATATCCTGCGAGTCTGCCTTACTTGGAGTCTTGTAGGTACGAGAGTAAATATCTACAGCAGAAGTTTTCTTACCTGTTGGGAATTGAACTTCTGATGATTTTGTTTGACCTTGTCCTTGGGAAATAACTTGCAATACAGGCGTATTCGCATAGGTAGGATAAGAATTTCCTAGGTTCAAACTAACAAAGTTTTGGTGAACAAATGGGAATTGGCCATTAAAATATAGAAGATATTTATGACGAGTACCAGAACCTACGACTGACCAACCAATGGCAGGGTCATTTTCGATACGGATATAGCGTTTAAGATTTGGATTTTCCTCATCTTGAATCGCATTTGGATGATCAATCTGAATCAGATTAGCATAGAACTCAAGTACACGTTCGTAAACTGGAACTTCACGAACAGCATAGAATTCTTTGCTTTCTTTGAATTGATACAATTTCCAACCTTTGCCAAGTTTTTCAATATAGGCTTCGTAGATCTTTTTATTCTCATCGGTTGCCTCAGTAGTTACAGATTTATTTTCCTTCTTGGCTTTTTCCTGTAACTCTTTTGTATCATAATAGTCAATATAACCCATCCGTTCATAGACTGTATTTTCATAGTTTGTCTTTTTATCTTCGGTTGTGGCTATCTTATTGTAGTTCGGGTCTTGTTTGAAAATCAATCTTCTCGGAACCATTGTATAAATAATGGTATAGGTCAAGGTCGTTACCAAGAAAATCGACACAATTGAGCGTAAAATACGCATAAAAATGTATTTCTTCATTTATCGTTTCCTTTAAATTTCAAAAGAACTTTCTCTCGTTATTAGAGAAAGTTCTAGTGAACGATTTATTCTACATGACTTTCGAGATCTTTTTGTGCTTTCGCATTTGACTCTTCTTTTTCTTTCAGCCATTTCTTACGAGCTGCTTCGTAGTCTTTCTTCGTTACTACGTCATTTGTAACTTTAAGACGTTTGAAGTAAGTAGAACTTGTCTTATTACCAGTTTGAGCATAAGCGCCTGAGAATGGCTCGATACGTGAGATAAATGGTGCTGCACCAGGATTTGCCATCAATGGAACAACAAGAGAGTTGTCTGTCAACCAAGCCTGAGCTGCTGCATATTTTTCGTAGCGAGTAACAATATCTGAAGTTTCCTTACCAGCTTCATTTACCAAGCGGTCATATTCATCTAGACCAACTTGCTTAGCGGCAGCATTGTCTGCTCCCTCAAAACCAAGGTAAGTCTTTGTAGTTTCAGTTGATGTAGTTTTCAAAATATCCAAATAAGTTGATGGATCTTGATAGTCAGGGTTCCAACCAACAGCTGTTGAGATATCCCAGTCTTCGCCAGCAGCATTTGGTGCATAGTAAGTAACGTTGTAAAGATCATCTTCTGACATTTGTTGAATATCTACAACAACATTCTCAGTTCCCAAAGTCTTTTCAACAGATTGCTTAAGCGATTGTGCGCGGTTAACCATTGGCTTAGAAGTCTGAGCAACTGGGAGATCCAGATGGATTGGGAATTCCACTCCGTCAGCTTGTAGAGCTGCTTTTGCTTTGGCAAACTCTGCTTTTGCTTTCTCAGCATTAAAGAGGCCATCTTGACCGTCCTCAAGTTTAACACCTTTCCATTCGTCACCCAATGCAGCAACTTTCTCTTCTACAACGTCACCAAAAGATTTATCGCCAACTTGAACAAATGAAGGTGGTACATAAGTATTACGGACAGCGTAAGGAGCACCCTCTTTACCATTGATCTGTGCTGAGTATGATGTGCGGTCAATAGCAAAGTTCAAGGCTTGACGGAAGTCTTTGTTAAGAATCGCTTTCTTAGTAGCAGACTTCTGAGCATCTGTTGTTTTGCTTGTATGGTTGTAACTTTGACGATCAATATTGACACCCATAACAGCTACACCAGCACTTGGCGGTGTGAAAAAGATATTATCCTTGAAGTCTTTTTCTACTCCAGCATAGTTTGAGCTGGTAGGGTAGAGACGAGCTAATGTGTAGGCACCGTCTTTAAAGTTACGAGCAAGGGCATCTTGGTCTTGTCCATCAAAGTAAGACAACTTGATAGTATCGACATGAACATTTTCCTTATCCCAGTAGTTTTCATTCTTTTGATACTCAACAGCAGACTTAGCAGTGATAGACTTCATCAAGAATGGTCCATTGTAAAGGATAGAAGATGGGTCAGTAGATTGACCAAATTTGTCCCCTTGTTTCTTAAGGAATTCAGCATTAACTGGCCAAAGAACTTGTGAAGTTGTCTTTGAATTCCACTGTGGTTCAGGTTGGTTCAAAGTATATTGGAGAGTGTGGTCGTCAACTGCCTTAACTCCAACAGTAGAGAAGTCAGGTGTTTTACCATTTACGTAGTCATCCAAGCCTTTTACAGATTGTTGCACAAGATAAAGGGCTTCAGATTTCTTATCAGCAGCATGCTTGAGGCCAGTCACAAAGTCCTGAGCTGTCACATTCCCGTATTCTTCACCTTCTGAAGTGTACCATTTAGCGTCTTTACGGATTTTATAGGTATAAGTCAAACCATCTTTAGAAACAGTCCAAGACTCTGCAATAGACGGTACAAAATTACCATATTGGTCATTTTCCAACAAACCGTCTACACCGTTTGTCACGAGGTCAGCTGTTGAAGCCTTACCAGATGTCACATAGTCCAATGTTTCTGGTTCAGCAGTATAGACATAATTATAAGCTTTTGCTGCGCTGTTTCCTTTTGATGAACCAGAACAAGCAGCTAAAACGCCTACTGAAAGAAGGCTAACCCCAGCTAAAGCTAATACTTTGCTTTTTTTCATACGAATTCTCCAATTTTGTTTTTT
>CAUVMH010000073.1:0-5839 GCA_963552835.1 uncultured Streptococcus sp.
AAACTGCGGATGACCTGAAGGATTATTTTGATGGAGAGATCATCATTGTTCCTCCGGTTGAGGACGAAAAGGGCAAGATTAGTTCTACACGGATTCGTCAAGCTATTCTTGATGGAGATGTCAAGGAAGTCAAGCATCTGCTCGGCACACCACTCCCATCTCGTGGGATGGTCGTTCATGGAAATGCGCGTGGGCGTACTATCGGTTATCCAACAGCCAATCTGGTCCTAAGAGATCGAACTTATATGCCAGCTGACGGTGTTTATGTAGTCGATGTAGAAGTACAACGTCAGAGATATCGTGGCATGGCAAGTGTTGGGAAAAATGTTACTTTCGATGGAGAAGAGCCGCGTTTTGAAGTCAATATTTTTGATTTTTCAGATGATATTTATGGTGAGACAGTCATGGTCTACTGGCTAGACCGTGTCCGAGATATGGTTAAATTTGACTCCATCGACGAGCTCGTAGACCAACTCCAGAAAGACGAAGAGATTGCTCGGAACTGGAAGGATGGAGAATAGAAGAGTTAAAAAAGTGAACCATATTTTGCGTTTGCTTTTTTATTTTTGAAAGAAATTTTTATAGAGAGAAACATAATTGAAGGTTGATTGAAAATCTGTTAAAATAGTGATATTCATAACTTTAAAACCAAAGAAAAGAGACTAGTATGATTACAGGCGAATTAAAAAATAAAATCGATCAGCTGTGGGAAACGTTGTGGACTGAAGGAAATGCAAATCCTAAAAAATCACTTATGCAGGAGTATTTTGGCTGATGTTCTGTCATTGTAATTACCGTAATTATTTGTTATAATACTTCAAAGGAGGAAATCAGATGGTAGTAAAAACAAGAAAGCAAGGAAATTCAATCACCATTACGATTCCAAGCGAGTTCAATATTCCAAGTGGTGTTAATTATGAAGCGAAATTGTTACCAAGTGGCGAAATTATCTTTACTCCTGAAGAATTGGATCATCAGGTTTCTTATGTTTCTGATGATGCCTTTAACTTGAAATTGGATACAATTTTTGATGAATACGACGATGTTTTCAAAGCTTTGGTGGAAAAATGACGGTCTATCTAACAGAAAAGCAAATTGAAAAAATCAATGCTTTAGTAATTCAACGATATTCTCCAAATGAGCAAATTCAAACAGTTAGTCCTTCAGCGTTAAATATGATTGTGAACTTACCAGAACAATTTGTTTTTGGTAAACCTCTTTATCCAACAATTTTTGATAAAGCAACAATATTATTTGTCCAATTGATAAAAAAGCATGTTTTTGCCAATTCCAATAAACGAACAGCCTTTTATGTTTTGGTGAAATTTTTACAATTAAATGGTTATCACTTTTCTGTTTCTGTGGAAGAAGCGGTTGATATGTGTGTGACTATAGAGGTAGAAGCTCTAACTGATGAAAAAATGATAAGCTATTCTAAATGGGTTTCTGAACATTCTATCAGAGAAAAGGTCAAAAAATAAGCTAGTATGTTGGGTTGAAATGAGCATAAGAAAAAAATGAAGAGACAATATTAGAATTCTGTAATGCAGAAACTCTAATATTGTCTCTTTTTAAAACACACGATAGACATAAGGATTTTCTAGTTTGTCTACTTTTGTGAAACTCTCAACCTCCAGTGTTGGGAGTTTTTGTTTGAGTTCTTTATGGTAATGGAGGGTCAGGGTTCCTCTAGCGGTGATCCAAGCATTGTCAGGATACTGGCGTGAGTTCCCCTTGGTCAGGAGTCCATATACTCCAGAGTCTGCGATACAGTGAATAATCCCAAAGCGAAAGAGGAATTGGCTATCATCATGGCTAGGATCGTTATAGACAAAGCCTGTAAACTCGATTTGCTTTCCTTCAAACTCTTGAGGATAGTCATAGAGAACTTCCATAACTTCCATATAGTTTTCATCAGTGACTTGAATGGTTGGCTGTGATAGGTATTTGTCAGCTGTTGTCCTCATTTCCTTTTCATAAGCAGATTTGGAAAAATAGGTACTGGTATCGGGTTTGAGGTATTGACTGGATGTACCCTCGCTTGCCTGAATAGCTGTGTCGATTCCCTCAGCGAGTGGGAAATGATAGCCTTTGGCAGATACGGTTCTCGAGTCCAAACTTACGGTAGGAAAGGCAACTCCAATCAATAGAGGTAGTGACAGTAACAGGATGCTGATTCGTCTAGATCGACGACTTTCCAAATGGCTGTGAGAGTTGATTTTCTTAATCCAGATGTAGAATTGCACCAGAGCCAACAGAAGAGAAAGGACCATAGAAATATAGATTAGATAGGAATAGTGGAGATTGATGTAGTGGCTAAGCTTGCCAGATAGCTGCAGATACAGAGTTAGGGCAAAATAACCCAGTAAAATGAAAAATCGGATCATAACATCACCCCCATCATGTAAGAATAAAGCAAGACAAGCACTGTCACGATGCCCATGAATTGCCAGATGAAGCGCGCTTTTAGATAGTGTTTCATCATGAGGAGATTTTTGATATCAAGCATGGGGCCAATGACCAGAAAAGCAAGGACTGGCGCTAGACCGAAGCTGGAGAGGAGAGAAGCACCTATAAAGGCGTCCGCCTCGCTACAAAGAGAGAGGAGAAAGGATAGAAACATGAGCAAGAGAATCGCAAGGACTGGACTAGCACTGATAGAGGTCAAGATCCGAGTCGGGACATAGACTTGCACGATTGCGGCAAAGAAACAGCCAAAGACTAAATAGCGCCCCATATCGAAAAACTCATCAATAGCTTGTATAAAGACCTGAAATACTTTTCTAGCAGGCTTCAAATGAGAAAAACCATGCTCATGACAAGCAATAGGATTCTCTTTTTGAATGGGTTCCTTCCAGAAAAATCCTAGGAAAATCCCCAGAACAAAAGCAATCACAATAGCTCCCAGCGCTCGCAAGAAGGCAAGTTTTATTGAATTGCCAAAGGCAGAATATGTAGCGAAAAGAACGATAGGATTGATGATGGGAGCAGTCACCAGAAAGGGAACTGCTGTGTAGCTGGGCACTTTCTTTTCCAAAAAACGATTGATAATCGGAACGATACCACACTCGCAGGATGGAAAGAGAAAGCCAATGAAGGTACCAAAAAAGATCCTCCCCCAACGATTGCGAGGAAGAAATTCATAAACTTTATCAGGTGTGATATAGACCTCAATCAATCCCGAAATGAGACTCCCAATCAAGACAAAAGGAAGGGCTTCAATCATGATGGAGAGAAAAATAGCCCCTGCTTGTAATACACTAGGAGGAAGAGATTGGAAAATAGTCATCTATTTTTTCTTCTCAACTTTTTCTTTTTTGTCTTTGTCATCTGGGAAAGTGACTTGTGTTAAGTCAGGAAGTTTGGCGAATTCTTCAAACATCTTGTCCAAATCATCCGTTTTTGTAAATTTAACAGCCATGGGCCTACCTCTTTTCTACATTCTACCTCTATTATACTATTATTTTCTGGAAAAGGGATTATTTTGATAATCAAAGAGGTAAAAAAGGGTAGGGCGAAACAAGGGCTGTTCCTTATGGTATAATAGGTATATGGATAAAAAATATGAAAAAATCTCCCAAGATTTGGGTGTAACCTTAAAGCAAATCGATACCGTTCTAAGTTTGACGGCTGAAGGAGCAACAATTCCCTTCATCGCGCGTTACCGGAAGGACATGACTGGTAGTCTGGATGAGGTGGCGATTAAGGCTATTATTGATCTGGATAAAAGTCTGACAAATCTCAACGACCGTAAAGAAGCTGTCTTGGCTAAGATTCAAGAACAAGGCAAGCTGACCAAGGAATTGGAAGAAGCTATTTTGGCAGCTGAAAAATTATCGGACGTAGAAGAACTCTACCTTCCTTATAAGGAAAAGCGTCGGACCAAGGCAACTATTGCCCGAGAAGCAGGACTCTTTCCTCTTGATCGCTTGATCTTGCAAAATGTAGATGGTTTAGAGAAAGAAGCTGAGAAGTTTGTCTGTGAAGGATTTGCGACTGGTCAAGAAGCCTTGGCAGGTGCGGTTGATATCTTGGTAGAAGCTCTATCCGAAGATGTGACTCTGCTTTCACTGACCTATCAGGAAGTGCTGAGACATTCTAAAATCACTTCGCAGGTCAAAGATGAAAGTCTTGATGAAAAACAAGTTTTTCAGATATATTATGATTTTTCAGAGACAGTTGGCAACATGCAGGGTTATCGTACCTTGGCCCTCAATCGTGGGGAAAAATTAGGTATTTTGAAGGTTGGCTTTGAACATGCGACGGACCGTATCTTATCTTTCTTTGCTGCTCGTTTCAAGGTGAAAAATGCCTATATAGATGAAGTTGTTCAACAGTCAGTTAAGAAAAAGGTCTTGCCTGCTATTGAGCGACGCATTAGGACAGAATTAACTGAGAAAGCAGAAGAAGGAGCTATCCAACTCTTTTCAGACAATCTGCGCAATCTCCTCTTGGTTGCTCCGCTGAAAGGGCGTGTGGTTCTAGGATTTGACCCCGCCTTTCGTACAGGTGCCAAGCTAGCTGTCGTAGATGCAACAGGGAAAATGCTGACGACCCAAGTCATCTATCCTGTTAAACCAGCATCAGCTCGTCAGATTGAAGAAGCCAAGCGAGACTTGGCCGACCTGATTGGTCAATATGGCGTGGAAATTATTGCTATCGGAAATGGTACTGCAAGCCGTGAAAGTGAAGCCTTTGTAGCGGAAGTTCTGAAAGATTTTCCAGAAGTCAGCTATGTTATCGTCAATGAAAGTGGCGCTTCTGTCTACTCTGCCAGCAAACTTGCTCGTCAGGAGTTTCCAGAATTAACCGTTGAAAAACGCTCTGCTATCTCTATCGCTCGACGTTTGCAAGATCCCCTTGCTGAATTGGTCAAAATCGATCCTAAGTCAATCGGTGTCGGTCAATACCAGCACGATGTCAGTCAAAAGAAACTGTCTGAGAGTCTGGATTTTGTCGTCGATACGGTGGTCAACCAAGTCGGCGTCAATGTCAATACTGCTAGTCCTGCTCTTCTTTCCCATGTAGCTGGACTCAATAAAACTATCTCTGAAAATATCATCAAATACCGTGAAGAAGAAGGAAAAATCACTTCACGCGCACAAATCAAAAAGGTTCCTCGTCTCGGTGCCAAAGCCTTTGAGCAAGCTGCTGGTTTCCTCCGTATTCCTGAAAGTAGCAATATCCTTGATAATACAGGAGTTCATCCAGAGAACTATGCTGCGGTTAAGGAGCTCTTCAAACGCTTGGATATCAAGGACTTGAATGAAGAAGCACAAAATAAGCTTAAGTCCCTATCAGTCAAGGAGATGGCGCAAGAACTAGATCTTGGTCCAGAAACCCTTAAAGATATCATTGCTGACCTTCTCAAACTAGGTCGTGATTTTCGTGACTCTTTTGATGCACCTGTTCTCCGTCAAGATGTACTGGATATCAAGGACTTGAAAGTCGGCCAGAAACTAGAAGGTGTGGTGCGTAATGTCGTCGACTTCGGTGCCTTCGTTGATATCGGAATTCATGAGGACGGCTTGATTCATATTTCCCACATGAGTCGCAAATTTATCAAACATCCCAGCCAAGTAGTTTCAGTCGGAGATTTGGTAACGGTTTGGGTTAAGAAAATCGATACCGAACGTGAAAAAGTTAATCTGTCGCTCCTTGCTCCAGATGAAACTGACTGAGTACGTTCAGTCTGTTTCACTCGAAGACTTTGGTAGACCTTTTACACACCAAGCCCAGTGGAATTCTCGTCTACGAACGACAGGTGGGCGATTTTTCCCCAAGGATGGGCATTTGGATTTTAATCCCAAGGTCTATAATGAACTTGGTTTGGAGGTTT
>CAUVMH010000074.1:0-5748 GCA_963552835.1 uncultured Streptococcus sp.
TTCTGATTATCACCATCTGTGATGAGATGGAGCGTATCCACAATATCAACAACCTGCCTTTGGTAATTGAGAAAAATCCTCTGCAAAGCAGCATATAAAACTCCAACCAAAATCAGACCAGAAAAAATGATCAAACCTGTGCTGAAAACCGTCTTCTCTATCACATAATGCGCAGGCACTGCTGTCTGGACAGTGTAATTGTAGATAGTTTCTTTTTTGATCCAATCATTTTGGCCAATTCCTTTTGTATCACCAAAATGCAGAATTTCTTTTTTGTAAGGCGAAATGACACTGAGAGCGAGTGGAACATCGCCCCGCGTATTATCGACAACCTTGTTGAAGACCTCCCCATCAATCCGAATGTAAATCGTTCCGATGACTTGATCGACTGCCTTATCATAAATCGCGATGGGAAAGGCATCGTGTGCAGGTCTAAATTCCTCAGCAGGAAGCTGTTTGCCACCTCTCGCTTGCCTCGTGGAAACAAAAACAGTTTTGTAATCATTTAAAGCAATGTCAATGCCTGTAACAAATTCATTTTCAACATAAATATCATTGATATTTTGGTGGAGGGATACTTGAACATAAGTAGGTACATCTGCCGATAAGCGCCAGCTAGCGTACTCAGAAGGGCTCATGATAAAGTAGTTATAAACCCCGTCCAATTTTGCTCGATTTTCAACCAGACTTTGAGCCAGTTGATTCGCTCGGCGGTTATAATAATCCACTTCGTCAGCCAATCGAGTCACTGCTTGCTGCGCAATCTGCTCAGTTTCCTTATAACGACTGTGCCAATCAGAATAAGACAAAATGAGACCCAAACATCCCACAATAGCCACCATAATGACAGCATAGACTTTTAGTAACGAATGGAGCCAAAATTTCTTCATGGTTTTTCTGTTATCAACTTAGCCTGAATGGTTTGGTAAATTGGGTCTAGAACATCACTAACAAAAAAGTGCCAAAGCCCAATAAAAGCAAAGAAGAGCAAAGCCGGCATAAAGTAGCTGGCAATCAAGATCAAGATTGTCCCTAATAAGAGTTTCAACATGGCTGAAATATTAAGAAAAACGCCAATCAAAGATAATTTCAAGCTATTTTTATAAGAAAACTCAAAAAAGACCTGCAATTTCAGATAGACTGCGTATACTGCTGGTGCCAAAAGCAAAAAGAGCAGATTTGCTATCGTCAATAAAAGGTAGAAAATAGTTTGGTGAGGAAGCTGGATAAGGAGATAAATCCCATAAGATAAAAGAGCCTGCACTACAAGCAAAGTGAAAAATACTTTGTTTGTAGCAAGGAAATTTTCTTTAAACAGATCCCATGCTTCTTTCCAGTGATATTTTTTATAGTCATAGCGATATTGCTGAAACAAAGTCATGAGCACACACCCCGCTGGAGCAAGTCCAAAAACAAGACCTCCACACAGAGCCAATACCCAAAAAATTGCGGATGCAAGCATAGCCATATAAACTCGTTGAAAAATCCACTCAACTAATTTTCCCATCGTTCTTCCTTTCTGCTGGTCAAATTTCCACACATTCTAAAATTATAACACATTTTAACCGTTTACAAAAATTCCTATCACTCCAAAAAAGAAAAATCCTCCCCAAAACGAGACGAGGAGGATTCATCATGTTGCTTATTTCTTAGAAGCAAGGAATTCGTCGTATTGTTTTTGCATTTCTTTCAATACTTTATCGTATGCTCCTTCAGATTTCAGTTTGTCCATCATCTTAGGAATTTCAACATCAGGATCAACTGTACCAGTATTGATAGCAGTGTCGTATTCTTTCATTGTGTTCGTAATGCTAGATACTTCTGCTTTAACTGGGTCTACATTGAAGTTAAATCCAAGAGCAGGTGACTCTTGTGCTTCTGCAAGAATCTTCTTAGAATCTTCGATTTGTTGATCTGTTACGTTTTCATTGATGTAAAGAATCCAGTTGTTACCTGTGTTCCAGCCAGACATGTGGGTATTGCCATTGTAGGCTTTCAAAGTACGAACGCGGTTTTCTTTACCTTCAACTTTTTCCCAGTTTTCGCCTTCTGGACCATATACAAGGCCGTTCAGCAATTCAGGATTTGTGTTAAGCAAAGTCAACAATTCCATTGATTTTTCTTTGTTCTTAGAGTTGTTTGAGATAACGAAGTTCGCTACTTGAGTAGTTTGGCTCTTCTTGTAGTTCTTAGTCAGTTGGCTGATTTCGATCTTACGGTTTGCTACACGAGAAAGCAAGCTGTTACCATAGTCAGCAGGTCCTACTGTTTCTTCGCGAACGAACCAAGAATCTTCAGACAATTGATAAGCTGTATCGCTAGTTGCTACATCTTTTGGAATATAGCCAGCTTGATAGTACTTATGGATGGTTCTGAGGCTATCCAAGAAGCGTGGAACTTCGTAACGGTTTACAATCTTAGTTGTATCGCCTTCCAAGTCAATAACGAAAGGAAGTCCGTTAGTTACAGGATAATCAAAGTTATCAGATGGGATGAAGTTCTTACCGATAGCGAAAGGAACAACTTTTGGATCTTTTTCTTTAGCAGCTTTCAAAACTGGTTCCAAATCTTGATAAGAATGGATATTTGAAATATCGCTGATACCATATTTTTCAAGAAGTGGTCCGTTGAAGGCAAAGTTTTGTGAGGAAGTTACATTGGCATTAACTGGCACAGCATAGATTTTACCGTTGACAGTGTTTCCTTTGATGTAAGCTGGGTCTAGAGAATCGTAAAGTTTTTTACCTTCTTTTTTGTAAAGCTCAGTCAAGTCAGCATAAGCACCCTTTTGGGCATTGATGACATAGTTTTGAGCGAAGGCGATATCGTAGTTTTCACCTGATGAAGTGATAACGTTCATTTTTTGTTCGTAGTCACCCCAACCGATGTATTCGATATCCAACTTAGCATCGATTTCTTTGCCGATAATCTTGTTAGCATTTTCGAGCAATTTGTCCAAATTATCTGGTTTGTCACCAATTTGGTACATCTTGATAACTGTCTTACCATCATCCGTTTTAGATGACTTTTGGTTGTTACCAGTAAGACTACCGCAGCCTGCTAGGAGGCCTGAGAAAGCCAAGAAGCTAGCAGAAGCTAGAGCATATTTTTTCCAATTTTTCATAGAAAAATCTCCTTTTAATTTTTTATATACAAATTTAATAATGTGAGTTTTTAATGCTACCAGTAAAAACTCTGAGACTAAAGGGGCAGCTTATTCTTTGACGCCTCCGATAGTCAATCCCTTAACAAAGTAACGTTGGAAGAATGGATAGACGCAAGCGATTGGCAAGGTTGCAATTACGACCATGGCCATACGTCCAGACTCTTTAGGGAGAGATCCTGTCAAGCCTGCCAGCTGGGCACTTGCTCCCGCACTCTTAGACAAGTAGTCCATATTTTGCTGAATCTTCATCAGCAAATATTGAAGGGGAACTAAATTGTCACTGCGAATGTAGAGCAGAGCATTAAACCAATCGTTCCAATAAGCAAGGGCAGTGAAGAGTGTAATTGTAGCGATACCTGGAAGAGATAGTGGCAAGCAGATTTGGAAGAAAATCCGAGTCTCGCTGGCACCATCAATCTTAGCGGATTCAATAATCGCTTCTGGGATCGTTCTCTTGAAGAAAGTTCTCATCAGAATGATATTGAAAGGACTAAGCAGTAGCGGTAAAATCAAAGCCCACACTGTATCTCCTAAACCAAGCAAGTTGGTCATAACGATGTAAGTTGGAATCATCCCTGCTTGGAAGAGCATACTTGCCATTGCAAACAAGGTAAAGAAGCGTTTGAATTTAAAACTGCGACGTGAGATAGCGTAGGCATAAGTTGTTGTGAAGAAAACATTCAAACTAGTGCCCACTACCGTAATCACTACTGTCACAAAGAGTGACTGTAAGAGCTGATCTTTCAAGCCAAATAAGAATTCATAGCCCGCTAGACTGAACTGTGACGGCCAAAAGGCAAAACCATTATGAACCAAACTGCTTTCATCCGTCAGCGAGATGATGATGACAAAGAAGAAAGGCAGAACACAGGAAAGCGAGAAGATGGCAATCAAGATGTTAAAGAAAAAATCGGCTTTTTTGCTAAAGGAGTGAATTCCCACATTATCGACTTTTTCTTTTTGAATTTTTGGGGATTTCATAAGTTCCTCCTTCTAAAAGAGAGCAGATTCTTTATCAATTCTGCGGACAATCAAGTTGCTGACGATAACGAGGATACAGCCCACAACTGATTGATAGAGACCCGCAGCTGAAGCCATCCCGATATCACCTGTACCGGTCAATCCACGATAGACATATGTATCCAAGACGTTGGTTACGCTAAAGAGTGATCCTGAATTATGCGGAACAGTATAGAACAAGCCAAAGTCCGCTCGGAAGATATTTCCGACTGCTAGAATGGTCAATACTGTGATAAGAGAAGCCAAAGATGGCAATGTGATATTCCGGATACGCTGCCATTTTGTAGCACCGTCTACCGTTGCTGCCTCATAGTAAGTCGGATCAATACCCATGATACTTGCATAGTACAAAATACTACTGTAGCCTAAGCCCTTCCAGATACCAATGAAAAGGATGAAAGCTGGCCAGAAGGAGACCACTGTGTAAAAGTTGATATTCGGATTGTGCAATAAATTATTCAGCAAGCCCTTGCCAGGGTTCAAGAAAGCATCTACGAAGAAACTAATGATAACCCAAGAAAGGAAATACGGAAACAGCATGGTTGTCTGATAAATCTTTACCATCTTTTTTGAACGAAGTTCGCTAAAGATAATGGCAATTCCGACAGAGAAAATCAATCCTAAAATGATGAAACCACCATTATAAAGAATGGTATTCCGTGTAATCGTATAGGCATCCTTGGAATTAAATAAGAACTTGAAGTTATTGAATCCCACCCATTCACTGCTCATAAGGCTATGGATGAATCCTTCACCACTTAGTTTAAAATTCTTAAATGCAACGACGTTTCCTAAAACTGGTATATAGAAGAACAAAACAAACCAAACAACTCCTGGTAAGACCATGAGCAAGAAAATAAAGTTTTCTTTCAGTGTTTTGATAACCTTATTCATTCAAATCTCCCTTTCTATTGTTTTGATATCGTTTTCATGTTTCTATTATATGCCTTTTTCTATTCTCATTTAAACTCCTAATTATAGAAAAAACTATACAAATTATTTATCTAATATACAGATAAAAAGTAGAACAGAGGCATGAAAACTTTGATCAAACAAAATAATTACGTTGTGTAAATCGTTGACGCTGTAGCGATAGTATGCCACTGGTTGGCTGTTGTGGCTGCAAAGTTCTTGTCTCCATAAAAGTCATTGAAAGGCAAGATTTCTTGCTCTAATTCTTCTACAGAATCAAGCTGACCAGTCGTGTATTGCTGCAGGCGCTCCTGCGCCCGTTTGATCCGCTTGAGCAAGCCTCCAAAGCGGATATCAATAGTATCTAAACCGAAAATCTTGTTTTCTAGCTGCCATTGGCGACTGAATTGCTCGGCAAAGTCTTCCACTTTTTGATAGAGCAAAGGCAAGTCTTTTTCAGCTAGTTCTGCTAAGCGAGCCTTGTCTCCTGCGCCATAGGCTTCTTGAATGCCAGATGTGACGGCAATTTTCAAGGCCAAGAGCGCATTCAACTGAGCCTGAGTCTCAAAGAGATAATTATATTCACTAGCTTTGTGGCTGACTTCTTGCAAGGACTGAGCAGCAGCTTCAAAATGCTGGCCGTCCTCTTC